>NZ_ANBC01000450.1:25662-36335 GCF_000341125.1 Nocardiopsis lucentensis DSM 44048
TCGGCTCGTCCTCCGGGTAGGCCGCGCAGGCGAAGAGGAAGTCCTGCCAGACCAGGACCCCCAGCTCCGAGCACGCCTGGTAGAAGTCGTCCGACTCGTAGATCCCGCCGCCCCACACACGCAGCAGGTTGACGCCCGCCGCGCACGCCTGGCCGATCCGCGCCCGGTACCGGGCGGCGTCGACGCGGGAGGGGAAGGTGTCGTCGGGGATCCAGTTCGCCCCCTTGACCAGGACGCGCCGCCCGTTCACGGTGACCGCGAACCCGGTGCCGCGCGCATCGGGCTCGTCGACCACCGCGACCTCGCGGAAGCCGATCCGACGGCGCCACGTGTCCAGGGCGGCCCCGTCGGCGGACAGCTCCACCGTGAGGTCGTACAGCGGCTGGTCGCCGTGGCCGCGCGGCCACCACAGAGCGGGGTCGGCCACCTCCAGTTCCAGGACGGCGGTGTCCTCGCCGGGTTCGGCGGTCGCCGTGGCGGTGGCGCCGGCGACGCGGGCGGTGAGTTCCAGCGCGCTCCGCCGCCCTGCGGAGGTGCGCTCCAGGTCGACGTGCACCCGCACCCGGCCGAGGACGGGCCCGTTCCCGCCCGCCCCCTCGACGGTCACCAGCGGGCGGACGACCGCCAGACGCGCGGTCGACCAGGCGTGCAGCCGGATCGGCCGCCAGATCCCGGAGGTGACCAGCGTCGGACCCCAGTCCCAGCCGAAGTTGCAGGCCATCTTGCGGATGTACTGGTAGGGCTCGTCGTAGGCGGCGGGCAGCGGGCCCATGCGGTCCCGGTGGGCCTCGGCGTACCGGTACGGGGAGGCGAACTCCACGACCAGCTCCGGGTCGTCCCCGGCCGAGGCCAGTGCCTCGGTGACGTCGAACCGGTGGGCGCGGTGCATGTTCTCCGACCGCCCCACCTCGTGCCCGGCCACCCGCACGGCGGCGACCGTGTCGAGCCCCTCGCACACCAGGTCCACGCGCTCGGGTGGGCCGTCGCTCCCGTCGAGGTCCGCCGCCTCCCGTGCCAGGGAGCGCACGTACCGCCAGTCCGTGCGGCCGATCCAGCCGAGCCGGGTCTCGTTGTCGTCGGTGTGGGGGTCGTCGATCTCCCCGGCGTCGAGCAGGTCGGTGTGGACGCAGCCGGGGACGGTCGCGGGCAGCGCTCCGAGACCGGCCGCCGGGGACCCGGGGTCGGGCGCGACGGGGGCCACGGTCCACCCGTCGCCCAGGTCGAACCAGGTGGTCATGAGGACTCCGATTCCGTTCGTGGGATGGTGATGAATGCGAGGGGCGTACGGGGTTCTGCAGGACGAGGCAAGCCGCCAGCGAGGAACGAGCGACCGGCACCGCCGAGGACGAAGAACCCCGTTCTCCACGCCCCGAGCCCCGGCCGAGCCCGCGAGGCCGCATGAGCACAGCGAGGGGCGTACGGGGTTCTGCAGGACGAGGCAAGCCGCCAGCGAGGAACGAGCGACCGGCACCGCCGAGGACGAAGAACCCCGTTCTCCACGCCCCGAGCCCCGACGCGAGGCGACGAACGCGCACAGGCGGGCTCAGGACTGGTCGATCCCGACGAAGTGCCCGTCCTCCGCCTCCAGGAGCGGCGCCGAGGCGTCCCCGTCGGCCACGGTCGGCAGGGTGACGTCCTCCGGCGGGTCGGCCGCCAGCTCGGCGTCGACCTCCGCCCAGGTGCGGTGCAGCTGGGGCACGCAGGAGAGCAGGTGGCGGCTGTAGGGGTGCAGCGGGTTGTCGAAGACCCGCGTGGTCGGTCCCATCTCGGCGATCGCCCCCTTGTGCAGGATCACCGAGGTGTCGCTGACGTAGTTGCCCAGGGACAGGTCGTGGGTGACGAACAGGATGCCGAGGCCGCGTTCCTTGAGGTCGGCGAGGAGGTTGAGCACGTCGATCCGGGTGGAGGCGTCCAGCATGCTGATGATCTCGTCGGCCACCAGGAGACGGATGTCCAGCAGCAGGGCGCGGGCGATGAGCATGCGCTGCAACTGCCCGCCGCTGAGCTGGTGGGGGTACTTGTTGAGCACGTTGCCCGGGTCCAGGCGTACGGTGCCGAGCGCCGACAGCACCCGGTCCCGCCAGTCGGCGTCGGACACCTCGGGGAAGTAGGAGCCGCGGACCATCTCGAAGACCCGGTCGGCCTTGAAGATGGGGTTGAAGCAGCTGAACGGGTCCTGGAAGACCCCCTGCACCCGGCGGTAGTACTCCTTGCGGGCGGCGAACCCGCGGATGGTGGCGATGTCGGTGCCCTCGACCAGGATCCGGCCCTCGGTCGGCCGCGACAGGCCGAGCACCATCTTGCCGAGGGTGCTCTTGCCGCTGCCGCTCTCGCCGATCAGCGACACGACCTCGCCCGCCCGCACGGTCAGGCTGACGTCGCGGACCGCGCGCTTGCGTCCGCCGCCGAAGGCGCCGGTCCGGTACACCTTGTGCACGTGTTCGAGTTCCAGCAGGGTCTCGCTCACCGTCACTCCCCCGTCTTCCAGCAGGCGGCCCAGTGGCCGGGTTCGATCTCCACCAGCGGCGGCTGCTCGGCGCACCTGTCGAAGGCCATGGGGCAGCGGGCCCGGAAACGGCACCCCTGTGGCGGGTTCAGGAGTCCGGGCGGGGTGCCGGGGATCCCCTCCAGCCGGCCGCCGGTGACCGTGCTGCCCACCTCGGGCAGGGCCGAGACGAGCATCCGCGTGTAGGGGTGCCGCGGGTCCTCGATGATGGCCTTGGCCGGTGCCTTCTCGGCGATGCGCCCCGCGTACATCACCATGATCGTGTCCGCCATCTGGTACACGAGCGAGATGTCGTGGGTCACGAACACCATGCTGCGCACGTACTCGCGGTCGCGGAACTCCACGAGGGACTCGGCGACCGAGCGCTGGGTGGACACGTCCAGGGCCGAGGTCACCTCGTCGGCGATGAGGAGGGACGGGTTGAGCAGTGTGGACATCACCATGACCACGCGCTGCTTCATACCGCCGGACAGCTCGATCGGGAAGCGGTCGAGCACCTCCGGGTCGAGGCCGACCAGCTCCAGGCGGCGGCGCAGTTCCCCGTCGACGTCGCCGGGGCGCACACCCCGCGCGCGCAGCAGCTCGTTGATCATCCGACCGATCTTGCGGGTGGGGTTGAGCGCGCTCATCGCGTACTGCGGGATGAGCGAGATCTCGTGGTAGCGGAGCGGGACCATCGCCTCGTCGTCGGCGATCGGCACGTCCTTGCCGTCCAGCTCGATCGTGCCGCCGACGTGCCGCATCCGCGAGTCCAGCCGGATGAGGCTCTTGCTCAGGGTGCTCTTGCCGCAGCCCGACTCCCCGGCCAGGCCCATGATCTCGCCGTCCGCCAGGTCGAACGAGACCCCGTCGAGGGCGTGGACGTCCCCGCGCAGCGTCTGGTAGTAGACCTTCAGGTCCTTCACGCGCAGAGTCATCACAGCTCCCGCAGCTTGGGGTTGAACACTTCGTCCAACCCGACGTTGAGGATGTACAGCGACCCGACGATCACGGTGATGCCGAGCCCCGGCGGGATGAACCACCACCACAGCCCGAGTTGCAGGGCGCTCCAGGCGACCGCGTTCTCCAGCATCAGTCCCAGGGACACGCCGTTGGTCGGTCCGAGGCCGATGAAGTCCAGGCCCGCGGCGATGAGGATGGAGCCGCCGAAGAGCAGGATGAAGGTCATCACCAGGTAGGAGCTCATGTTCGGGGCCACCTCGGCGGTGATGATCCGCCACGTGCGCCGCCCGCTGAGCCGGGCCAGGTCCACGAAGTCGCGGGTGGCCAGGGACAGGGTCTGGGCACGGACCGCGCGCGCCGCCCACGGCCAGGAGGTCAGGCCGATGAACACACCCTGCACCAGCACACCGCGCGCGTCGAGGTAGGCGACGGCCACGATGAGCACGACCAGTGCCGGCAGGACCAGCACCACGTTCGTGATCATGTTGAGGACCTCGTCCACCCATCCGCCCTTGTATCCGGCGAGGAAGCCGACGGCGGTGCCGACGACGAAGGCCACCCCGCCGCCGAAGACCCCGATGAGGAAGGTCGAGCGCAGCCCGTGGACGAACTGGGCCCACACGTCCTGGCCGAAGCTGGTGGTGCCCAGCCAGTACTCGCCGTTCGGGGGCTGGCTCTGCGGCCCGACGTACTCGTTCGGGTCGTGGTCGATGAAGAGCGGGCCGATGAGGCCGGTGATCAGCAGGGCCAGCACGATGCCCGCCCCGATGAGCAGCTTGGGGTTGCGCCGGGCGAAGTGCAGGGTCTCGGAGCGTCGGCGTTCGGCGGCCGGTTCGGGCGCCGTGCCCGCGCCGTCCGCGCCGGGGGCGCCAGCGACGTCGGTCATGCCGCACCTCCCGTCATCTGGACCCGGGTGCGGGGGTCGATCAGGACGTAGACGATGTCGATGATGAAGTTGGCGATCAGCACGCCGACCACCACGAAGAGGAAGATCCCCTGGAGGAGGAAGAAGTCACGGTTGTTGAGTGAGTCGAGGATGAGGGTGCCCAGGCCGGGGTAGTTGAAGACGATCTCCGTCAGCAGTGCGCCGGCGATGATGGTGCCGAGCTGGACAGCCAGTCCGGTGATCTGCGGCAGCATCGCGTTGCGGAACGCGTAGCGGCGGATGAGGCGGCGTGGCGCGCCCAGGGCCTGGAGGTAGGTGGAGTAGTCCGCCTCCAGTTCGTAGATGATCATGTTGCGCATCCCGATCGCCCATCCGCCGAGCGCCACGATGAACATGGACAGGAACGGCAGGAACCAGTGGCTGATCAGGTCGGAGACGAACACCCACGAGAACTCGGGCCGTAGGGCGTAGCTGTATCCGCCCGCGACCGGGAAGATTCCGGCGACGACCCCCAGCGCCCAGGCCAGGAGCAGGGCCAGCCACATGTACGGCGTCGCGGTGAGGACGTAGCCCACCGGCAGGATCGTGTTGTCCAGCACCTTGCTGCGGGCCGCGAAGGCGCCGAAGCGGTTGCCGACGATCCAGCTGAGCAGGATGGCCGGGAGCAGCACCGCCAGGGTGTAGGGGACCGACCGCATGATGACGTCGGTGACCGGCTCCGGGTACAGCATGATGCTGACGCCGAGGTCGCCCCTGAGGAGTCCGGCCCAGAAGCTCAGATACTGCTCGTGGAGCGGGGTGTCGAAGCCGAAGACCTCGTTGTAGTAGGCGTTCATGCGTTCCAGGGCCTCGGGGTCGCTGACCGAGGCACGGGAGAGCATGCTCCGTACGGGGTCACCCGGCATGAACCGGGGGATCATCCAGTTGATGGTGACCGCGATGACGAACGTCAACAGGTAGATGACGAGCTTGCGGCCGATGTAGCGCCACACGCGCTTGACCTTTCGGGTGTTGTCGGCGGACGTGGGTCCCGGCGGGGCCTGGGGAAGGGCCCCGCCGGGACCGCCCGGCCGGCCGTGTGCCTCGGGCCGACCGGGCTGGAGGGGGTGGGAGGGGAGCGCTCCCACCCCGAAGGGTTCGGGCGCCGCCAGGGTTCTGCAAGACGAGGCGAGCCGCTAGCGAGGAACGAGCGTCAGGCGAAGCCAGGGGAAGAACTGCGCCGCCAGGCGTCCGTTGAGGGTGGTGGCGGGCGACGGGCGGGCAAGAATCCCTGGCCGCATGGGCACCCGACGAGAGCAAGTACCGCGCCGCAGGCGTCCGTTGAGGGTGCCCGCCCCGCCGCGAAGCGGCCCCCGGGCGGTGGCGGGCGACGGGCGGGCCGAAGCGGAGCGGAGGCCCTCAACGAACACCGCTAGCCGGCCGGCTCGATCTCGGCGAGCGTGAGCACGCCGCCCAGCTCCAACCACCCGTTCCAGAGGGCGGCGGCGGAGTCCGGGGTGTCCTCGTGCTCGCTCGGCCAGTTGGTCCAGTACACGTTGCTCGTCTGCGACCAGAGGCCGTTGTACCAGAGCGGGATCGCGGGCATCTCGGCCAGCTGGATCTCCTGGATCCGCGAGGTGACCTCGGCCGCGGCCTCGACGTCGTCCGTCGGGACGGCCGCGAGCTCCTCGACCAGGGACCAGACCTCCTCGTTCTCGTACCGGCCGAAGTTGACGGTGGTCTGCTGCTCCTGGATCGGCAGCTGGAAGAGGTAGTCGTAGTAGGTCCAGGGCGTGTTGCTCTGCTGGCGCTCGTTGTTGACGAGCATGTCGAACTCACCCGCGTTGCGGTTGTCCACCAGGAGGTCGAACTCGGGGAACTCCGCCTCGACGTTGATGCCGACCGCCTGGGCGTTCTCCGCGATGAGGCGCGCGGCCTCCATCCAGTCGGTCCAGCCGGAGGGCACCATGAGGGTCAGCTCGATGGGGTCGCCGTCGGGCGTCTCGACGAAGCCGTCGCCGTCCTCGTCCAGGTACCCGGCCTCCTCCAGCATGCCGACGACCTCGTCGGGGTCGTAGCCGAGCTCGGCCTCGGCGACCAGTTCGTGGTCGATGTACTGGTCCCAGGCGGGGAGCAGGCCGGTGGGGTTGGCCGCCTCCACCAGGTTGGAGTAGGGGCCCCCGATGATCTGGTCCATGTCGATGGCCCGGGCGAGCGCCTGCCGGAAGACCACGTCGTCCATGGGCTCGCGGTCGTGGTTGAGCACCAGCCAGGCGGTGTTGGCGCTCTTCATGTAGGGCGGCCCGTCGTAGAAGCTGGTGAGGGTCTCATCGCCCGTGAGCTGCTGGTCGATGCCGGGCAGGAAGTTGTTCGACAGGTCCAGCTCGTCCTGGGACAGCATGTTCATCGTCACCTCGTTGGACGCGTTGACGATGTCGACGATGTAGCGGGCGTCCATGTCCAGGTCGAGCTGCTCGACCGCCCACCAGTCGTCGTTGCGCTCCCAGATCATGCGGTCGTCGGCGTGGTCGCCGTAGACGTAGGGGCCGGTGCCGACGGGGTCCTCGTTGGGGCTGTCGACGAGGTCGTCCTCGCCGCTGTCGGCCCAGATGTGGTCGGGGACGATCGGGTTCGCGTAGGCCCAGTTCATCCACTCCTGTGGACGGGACTCCGAGAAGGTGACGGTGACCGTCCGGTCATCGGTGGCCTCGACGCTCTCGACGAAGTCCCACACGTTGCTGTAGGGGGCGGCGTCCATCTGGCCGAGTTCGAGGGTGGTGACGACGTCCTGCGCGTCCAGGGCCTCTCCGTCGGTCCACTGGACGCCCTCGCGGAGGGTGATCTCGTGGACGTTCTCGGCGGTCCACTCGTCGCTCTCGGCGAGCCAGGGGACGTACTCGTTCTCCATGGGGTCGAAGAGGAAGAGCGGCTCGTAGACGAGTCCGATCGTGCCGACCGCGTACTGGCCCCGCATGAACGGGTTCCAGCTGACCGGCGGTCCCCAGGCGGTCCCGGAGGTGTACAGGGTCTCGTTCCGGGGGTAGGCACCCGAGCCTCCCTCTCCGCCGCCGCCCGCGCACGCCGTGGCCGCCAGGGCCAGCGCCGTGAGAGCGGCCGGAACCCGCAGTGCTCTCATCAAGACTCCTCCTTCGACCCCGGTCGGCCTTCGGTGGGGGTGGTCCCTCCGCCGCACGGCAGATTGGGAGCGCTCCCAAAACGGAGCGCGGAAGACCGTTGCTGAACCGGGTAAGTGACGTCCACAACAGCATGTCCGCATCACGCCCGTCAATCCCCGGCAGCATGGGCGTTATCCGCTTGTAACGGGAGGACCTGCGCATCCGCTCCGGAAACGGCGCCTCGGAGCCCCTCAGGGGGCGAGGGGTCCGGTGCTCGCGCGCGGGTGCAGCTCCCCGGGCGGCGCCTGTCGGCTCACGACCCCGTCACCCGCCACCCGCCCGAGCAGCATCCTCGCCGCCTCGCGACCGCTGGAGACGGTGTCGCGGACGATCGCGGTCAGCGAGGGGCGCACCAGGCCGCACAGCACGGAGTCGTCCCAGGCCACGATGGACAACTGGGAGGGGACGTCCACACCCATCTCCCGAGCCACGCCGAGACCCGCCACGGCCATGAGGTCGTTGTCGTAGACCAGGGCGGTGGGCCGCTCCGCCAGGGCCAGGAGCCTGCGTGTGGCGCGCGTGGCCGCCTCCCCGGTGTAGTCGGCGTGCACCGTGCGCGTCCGCGCCACCCCCGCCTCCTCGGCCGCGGCGCGAAAGGCCCGCGTCCTGTCCCGGGTGTGCCGGAAGCCCTCCGGACCGGCGATCCGCGCGATCCCGCGGTGCCCGAGAGCGGCCAGGTAGCGCACCACCTCGCGCATCGCGGCGGCCTCGTCGGAGTGCAGGCAGGGCAGCCCGCCCGCGCCCTCCGGACCGCCGAGGACGACGGCGGGCAGCGGCAGCTCCTCCACCTCCCCGACCCGGGGGTCGTCCACCCTCAGATCGACCAGGATCACGCCGTCCACGCGCCGCTCGGCGGCCCACCTGCGATAGGCGGCCAGCTCCGCCTCCTGGTCCTCGGTGACGTGGAGCACCAGGTCCACCCCGGCCACGGTCAGCTCCGCCTCGATCCCCGAGACCAGCTGCATGAAGAACGGCTCGACGCCCAGGGCGTGCGCGGGGCGGTCCACGACGAGCCCCACCGCGCCGACCCGGCCTCCGGGTGACAGGGCGCGCGCGGGACCGCTCGGGGCCCACCCCAGGTCGCGGGCGATGTCGAGGATGCGCTGACGCGTCCGCTCGGACACCCCCGGTTTGCCGTTGAGCGCGTAGGACACCGCACCCTTGGACACCCCCGCCACCCGGGCGATGTCCACGATGGTCGGTCGTCGCATCTGAGACCCCAACGCACCCCCATGCACACGTGAAAGCTGAACCGGTTAAGAACGCGGCTGGGAGTCTACGCCACCGGAACGGGAGGCCGTACGGATCCGGGTCAGCGCTGGCAGCCGGGGCACCAGTACAGGGTGCGCCCGGACAGGTCGCGGGAGGCGATCGGGGACCCGCAAACGCGGCACGGCTCACCCGTGCGGTAGCACACGTACAGCGTGTCCGGACGGGGCACCGGGCGGGCGTCGGGGTCGGGGCGGTGTTCGGGGCGGGTGGTGATGATGTAGCCGTCGCGCACACCGTCGCGGAGCAGGGCCGTGAGGTCGGCCCAGAGCGCGGACCACTGGTCACGGGTGAGGTCGCGGCCCGGGGTGAGCGGGTCGATTCCCGCCCGGAACAGGGACTCGGCCCGGTAGATGTTGCCGATCCCCGCGATGACGTCCTGTCGCATGAGCAGCACCGCGACGCTGGTCCGGGAGCGGTTCACCGTCCGCCAGGCCCGCTCGGGGTCGGCGTCGGCACGCAGGGGGTCGGGGCCCAGCCGGTCCTGGACCGCGCGTTTCCCGCCTTCGGTGATCACCTCGCACGCCGAGGGTCCGCGCAGGTCGGCCCAGCCGGAGGTGTTGACGAGCCGGGCGCGCACGGTGCCCACGGCGGCGGGCGGAACGACGAAGCCCCCGGCGTCCCGCTCCAGGTCGCGGCGGCCCGCGCCCTCGGCGCGGGGCGCGCCCAGATGGCGTTCCCCGTCGGCGTCGCCGAAGGTCCACGCCCCGTACAGTCCGAGGTGCACGCGCAGCCACTCCCCCGAGTCGAAGCCGAGGAACAGCTGCTTGCCGTGCGCCTCGCTCTCGGTGAGCACCCGGCCGTCCACGCGCGCGGCTCCGTCGGCGAACCGGCCCTGCGGGCTGGAGGCGCGCACCGCGCCGCCGCCGAAGGTCTTGTCGAAGTGCGCCGCCAACCGGTGCAGTGTGTGGCCCTCAGGCACCCGTGTTCTCCCCTCCGCGCCCCGGGGAGCGGACGAACCATCGCACCCCGGACATCGTGCTCCGATCAGCGTAGTCCGCGGATCCCGCTTCCGGGACGGGTTCCCGCGGCCGACGGACGGGAGCGGTCCCGTCGTCAGTACGCGGCGAGGATCTCCTCGACCAGGGCGCGGGGGTCGGCCAGGCACCTCCAGGCGGGGACGAGGACCACGGGGTCCCCGGTGACCCGGTTGAGCGCCTCGCCCCGGACGATGAGGTGGCGCAGGGCCCGGCCGTCGGGCTCCCGGTCGAGCAGGATGATCAGGCGCCGTGCGGCGAACCGCACGACCAGGTCCGCCGTCCAGCCCTGGACGGTCTGGAGCGGGGCCACCGACGTGCCCGCGCCCCGCAGTTCGTCCACGAGGGCGTCCCTGGCGGGATCGGTCCCGGCCGCCGCGCGCGCGCCGAGCACCAGGGCGTCCAGGTCGGCCAGCGGCCCGTCACCGCCGATCCAGTACCCCCGGTCGCCGACCACGACCAGGCGTCGGCGCGTGCGCGTGAGCACCGACGACCACAGGTGGATCATCCGCCGGACCCTGCGTTCGGCGATGGCGGGCGCCGCGACCGTGAGCATCGGCGACAGGACGGTGACGTCGGCGGCGTCCCGGTCGGAGCCGAGCAGCTCGGGTCCGCCGACCCGCACCTGGTGGCGCGGGTGGCGGTGACGGAGCTGGCGGCGGATGAGCGCCACCTGCGGCTGGGTCGGGGCGACCACGGCGATCACGTGTCCGGGGGGCAGTTCGGCGTCGATCTCGTCGACCACCACCGCCGCACGGTAGGCCTCGTCCCGGTTGACGTAGGAGGCGCCGGGGGCGGCCTCGCACGTTCCGCGGACATCGTGCCACGCGAACGCGGGGCCGCCCGTCGGGTCTGGGACCGTGCGCACGGCGACCCGCCCCCCGTAGCAGTGCCGGGAGGCGGTCTGGGCGAGCGGCGGGGCCGCCCCCGCGTGTTCG
>NZ_ANBC01000451.1 GCF_000341125.1 Nocardiopsis lucentensis DSM 44048
GCCGAACCCGCCCCGTGCCGCAGTCCCCGGTCGTCGAGTTGGTCGGGGGACATCCCCGCGGCGACCAGGGCCCGACGCTCTTCGGCGGGTTCCAGCACGCTCATCGGCCCCGGGTGGGCGGGGTCGCCGAGCACCACGGCCCGGCTCGCGCGGTAGAGGGCGGGCAGCACCTCGGCGGCCCTGGTGCGCTCGGCCCCCACCACGATCACCAGGTCGTAGAGTCCGGCCTGCGGCGGGAGGGCGCGGACCTGGTCGGTGCGGCACATCCACGTGGGCAGTGTGTCCAGCAGGTTGGACACGCCCGGCCAGCCGGTGCCGTGGTGCCAGTTGAGGGTCTCCAGACGGTTCTCGATCGCCGCCCGGCCACGCCAGAGCCGTGGTTCGGTGACCGCGCTCAGACAGGCGGAGCTGGACCTGCGGTGTCCGGCCAGGGCGTCGGTCAGCCCGCTGGTGAGTTCACCGAGCGGGGCGCAGCGGGTCCGCCGGTCGACCGCCGCCCGCCAGTCGCTCTCCATCCGGGCGACCGCGCACAGCCTGGCCAGGCTGTCGGGATCGGTGCTCACGCCCAGTTCGCGGCGGATGGCGGCCCGGTGCTGGAGGCCGACGAATCCGCCCGCCCCGGCGCGTTCGGCCCGGTGCAGCCAGTACT
>NZ_ANBC01000452.1 GCF_000341125.1 Nocardiopsis lucentensis DSM 44048
CTTCATGCCAGCGAATACACCGGCCAACACAGTATGTCGCCGGACACGGTCAACAAGTGGCTCATCCCGGTCGCCCGGAAGTCCTCGGCGGTCTCCTCCCGCAGGAGTGACACGTCTCCGACGACCAGAGCGGGGAGCAGCCCGCGTTCCGGTTGGGGGAGGGCGGAGGCGGCCTGGCGAAGACCCGCGCGCACCCGACCGGCCAGCGACTGGAGTCCGCTCGGCTCCGTCACCTGTTCCGGCGGTCCGCGGACCAGGACGAGTGCCGAGGTGAGCGGGTCGTCCTCCGTCGGGAGGAACACACCCCGGGCGCGAAAGGACTGCCCCGGCAGCAGACCGCGCCATCGAGCGTCCGAGGCGAGCACCACCACCCGTGCCCGGGAGGCGTGTTCCCGGCCGTCGACGCGCACCCAGGCGGTGCGGGAGCCGATGACCCACTCCGCGCGTCCGGGGCGGGGCGTCCCCGACCGTGACCGTGGATCCTCGCGCACGACCGCCTCGAACTCGGCCTCTCGTTCCAGGTCGGCCGTCCGCGCCGCCGCGCTGCCCGCCTCCCGGGACACGTGGACGCCGGTCACCGCCGCCACCGTCGCCGCGCAGACCAGGGCGGCCACGACGGTGAGGGCCACGGTCTCCCCCGTGGGCCGTATCCAGGCGTACACCCCCACCGCGACGCACCCGGCGACCGCCGCGAAGGTCCACGCCGCCCGTGGCGGCGTCGACAGCGCGCCCAGGGCGGTGAGCCACGCCGTGATCGCTGGTAGGAGAAGCCGCAGGTCGGGTGGGTGCCGCAGGCCCAGGGCATCCGTTCCGAGCCATGTCGCCACCGCGCTCACCCCACCGTCACGTGCGGGCGGAGGGTCTCCAGGGTCCGGTCCCCGATGCCGTTCACCCCGACCAGTGCGTCGACGCTGGCGAAGGGGCCGTGGGTCTCCCGGTGGGCGACGATCTCGGCGGCGATGACCTCCCCGATCCGCGGAAGCCGGGTCAACGCGGTCACATCGGCCCGGTTGATGTTCACCGGCCGCCCAGGACCCGGGGCTTCGCCCGCGCCCTCGACGGACGGGACACCCACCAGAACCTGTTCGCCGTCCACCAGCGGGCGGGCGAGGTTGAGGGTGTCCAGGTCGGCGTCCGGGAGGGCGCCGCCCGCCTCCTCCACGGCGTCGGCCACCCGGGACCCCGGGGGCACCGTGTACAGCCCCGGCTCGGCGACCTCCCCGCCCACGTGGACGACGAGGTCCTCTCGTGGGGCGGTGCCGCCCGTGCCGTGCGTCCCCTCCGCACCGGCGGTTTCAGGGCCGGTCGTCCCCGTGCCGGCCGTGGCCACCTCTCCAGCGTCCGCGGCGGGGGAGGCCGCGGCGACCACCTCCGCCGTCACCTCCTCGGGGCGGTCGCGCAGGGCGAGCACGGCGGCCCCCACGGCGATCAGGCCCAAGACGGTCAGGGCGAGCACGGCACGCCTCGACGGGACGACCCCGACCGGCCACCGATCGGTGATCCGCGCCAGGAGGGAACGGGACGGCTCCGGGCCGATCTCCTCGTACCCCGACGGTGGACGGTCGTGCCGGTCCCGGTGCTCGGCCGTCGTGTCCGGGGGCGTGTCGGCGGGGCGACCCGCTTCGGAGCCGGCGGCCCGCGTCCCCCGCTCCGTGACCGTCTCCTCCGGTGGCGCCTCGGGGCGCGACGATGCCACGGCAGGCTGCTGCGCGCGGCTGACCGGGGTGCTCGCACCCTGCCGGGCCCGCGTCCCCCGAACCGCGTCCGTCTCCGGCGCCCCACCCGGGCCGGGCGGTCCCGCTCCGGTTCCCTCCGGGCCGGTGCTCCAGGGCTCCGCGCCCGTGACGCGGTCGGTCCACGTGTCCCACGGCGACCGCGTGCCCTTCGCGGTGTCCGGGGGCTTCGTCGGCGCCGCCATCGCGTAGGGGGCGCTCGGAATCGCGGGCCCGCCCGGGGACGGCCGTCCGGCATCGCCGGTGGGCGGGCACGGGTCGTGTGCGTGCGATCCGGGCGGGACCGGGGCGGAGGGGGTCGGGTCGGTCGGTCGCGGACGGCTGGCGGGGGCGGTGCCCATGGCGAGCGCGCGGA
>NZ_ANBC01000453.1 GCF_000341125.1 Nocardiopsis lucentensis DSM 44048
TGGGTCGCAGGAGTGGCGTCGGACACGGCGCTGAAGGGTCATGTCCCCAACGTTAGGAAGGCGCCTACGCGGTGTCAGCGCCCAATTTCCTTGTGTGGATAACTCCGCGTCCCACCCGGGACCGTCCGCCGCCGGGAACGACGAGGGGCCCGGTCCGGCGAGCTCGCCGGACCGGGCCCCTCGTCAGGGTTCAGCCCTAGGCGGACTGAAGCTGGTGCAGGCGCTGGGCGATCGCGCTCTTGCGGTTCGCGGCCTGGTTCTTGTGGATGACGCCCTTGCTGTGCGCCTTGTCCAGCGCACGCGCGGCGGCGCGCTGGGCGACGACGGCCTGCTCGACGTTGCCGGCCTCGGCGGCCTCACGGAACCTGCGGATGGCCGTCTTCAGCGAAGAGCGCACCGCCTGGTTGCGGACACGAGCCTTCTCGTTCTGCCGAATGCGCTTCTTCTGCGACTTGATGTTCGCCATGCGAAAACGTGCTCCAGTTAATCTTGATCATCGCGCCGGTCCGACCAGCGGCTCAGCTCGTGGGCAGCCGTACCACGAGCGGCCAGCGTGGGCGCCGACACAGGGTGTGTGAGTCCTCAGGGCTCGAATGAACGCGGAGGTCCGAGACACGGACTTCCAGTATGCCGCACGCGCGCACCACTTCGTGCATCCCCGTGCGCTCCCGTTCCCATCGGAACCGGTCCGCCCTAGGAGAGCAGCCACCCCGCCGTGTAGGCCGCCAGGTCCTCCGCGTCGGCCTCGTCCGCCACGTACAGCGCCACGCCCAGGGTCATTCCCTCCGGCGGCTCCACGCGCGTCATCCCCAGACGGATCCCGGTGAGCGCGGTCCCGATCGACTCGGTGTCCTCGACCGGCCCCCAGTCCCCACTCGTGTGGGCCGGCAGCCCGAACCGCACCGTCACCTCGTCCCGGTCCGCCAGAGCCCCCACCCCCTCGGTCACCTGGCGCACCATGAACCCCCCGTACAGCACGTCCATGGGCATGTCGGCGCCCACGCCCGGCAGGACGACCTCGTCCGCGTGTTCGGTCACCCGGTCCAGGTACCCCGCCGACCAGTACTTCTCCTCGCCCTCGGTCACGAACGACGGCACACGCCCGCCCGGTACCAGTTCGACGTGCTGGGCCTGGACCGAGAACACCGCGTCCTCGCCCAGAGCCTCCCGCACCACGCCCATCAGATCCGGTACCGAGGGGTCGTTGACGGTCACGGGCCGGATCTCCAGGTGCAGACCGGCGAAACCGTCCGCGGCGACCTCGGCGGCCCCGGCCGCCAGCGTCGCCCCGGCCTCCTCGTCGAACCGGTCTCTGACCAGTGAGGAGCCCTCCGTCACGTGCCGGAGCCACGCCAGTGCCCGTACGTCCGGGTGCTCGGCCGCCAGCCACGACAGCAGGTCCGCGGTACCGGGCTCGCGTTCGACGCTCCCGTCGGCGCCGATGTCACCCGCGTACACGTACAGCGTGTCCACGCCGCCGGTCGTCAGCAGGGCGTCCAGGGCGCCCGTGTCCTCCCACGAACCCACCCACGCCGCGTCGGCGCCCTGCGACGCCGCCCACGGCGCGGGCTCGCCCGTGAACTGGTATCCCAGGAGCGCCGCCGCTCCCACCAGCAGCACCGCGAGGGCTGCCAGCCCGGCCAGTACCCGTGTCAGAAGCCACCTCAACGGACCGTTTCCTCCCGGTTCTCGCCTCCGCGCGCTCGGCACGCCTCCCGACGGCCCGTTCCCGGCCCCACGTCGCATAATCTGGACACCGGTCCCGAACCCGCGGCCCATACTGCCGTACGGGCCGCGACCGTCCACGGAGAGGACGACCCCGTCCCCGTGGGATGATGGACGACGCCGTCGGACCGAGCCGCGGCGGGGCGGAGCCCACGGCCCGCCCGGGACCCGGACCCAACCTGTGAACGGAGCACGGTGGCACAGCCGAACTGGACCGATCCCGCGCTGATCCGCAACTTCTGCATCATCGCGCACATCGACCATGGCAAGTCGACGCTGGCCGACCGGATGCTCCAGATCACCGGGGTCGTCGAGGATCGTCAGATGCGCGCCCAGTACCTGGACCGCATGGACATCGAGCGCGAGCGCGGTATCACCATCAAGTCGCAGGCGGTGCGGATCCCCTTCACCGCCCTCGACGACAAGACGTACACGCTCGACCTGATCGACACCCCCGGCCACGTCGACTTCACCTACGAGGTGTCGCGCTCGCTGGCCGCCTGCGAGGGCGCCATCCTGCTGGTGGACGCCGCGCAGGGCATCGAGGCGCAGACCCTCGCCAACCTCTACATGGCGCTGGAGAACGACCTCACCATCATCCCGGTGCTCAACAAGATCGACCTCCCGGCCGCGCAGCCGGAGAAGTACGCCGAGGAGCTCGCCGGGATCATCGGCTGCGAACCCTCCGACGTGCTCAAGGTCAGCGCCAAGACCGGTGAGGGCGTCGAGGAGCTCCTCAACGAGATCGTCAACCAGGTGCCGGCGCCCGTCGGCGACGCCGACGCGCCCGCCCGGGCCATGATCTTCGACTCCGTCTACGACACCTACCGCGGCGTCGTCACCTACGTCAGGGTGGTCGACGGCAAGCTCAGCCCCCGCGAGCGCATCCAGATGATGTCGACCAAGGCCTCCCACGAGATCCTGGAGATCGGCGTCAGCTCGCCCGAGCCGCGCAAGTGCGACGGCCTGGGCGTCGGCGAGGTCGGCTACATCATCACGGGTGTCAAGGACGTGCGCCAGTCCAAGGTCGGTGACACGATCACCTCCCTGAACCAGCCCGCGACCGACATGCTCGCCGGGTACCAGGAACCCAAGCCGATGGTCTTCTCCGGCCTGTACCCGATCGAGGGCACCGACTACCCGGTGCTGCGCGACGCCCTGGAGAAGCTCCAGCTCAACGACGCCTCGCTGGCGTTCGAGCCGGAGACCTCCGCCGCGCTCGGGTTCGGTTTCCGCTGCGGTTTCCTCGGTCTGCTGCACCTGGAGATCACCCGCGCCCGACTGGAGCGCGAGTTCAACCTCGACCTCATCTCCACCGCGCCCAACGTGATCTACCGCGTGGAGATGGAGGACGGCACCGAGCACGTGGTGACCAACCCCAGCGAGTTCCCCACCGGGAAGATCGCCAGGATCTTCGAGCCCGTCGTCAAGGGGACGGTGCTCAGCCCGTCCGACTACATCGGCCAGATCATGGAGCTGTGCCAGGACCGGCGCGGCAACCTCCACGGCATGGACTACCTGTCCGAGGACCGCGTGGAGATGCGGTACACGCTGCCCATGGCCGAGATCGTCTTCGACTTCTTCGACCACCTGAAGTCGCGCACCAAGGGCTACGCCTCGCTCGACTACGAGCCCACCGGCGAGCAGGAGTCCGATCTGGTCAAGGTGGACATCCTGCTCCAGGGTGAGGCGGTGGACGCCTTCTCGGCGATCGTGCACAAGGAGAAGGCGTACGCGTACGGCGTCGAGATGACCAAGAAGCTGCGCGAACTCATCCCGCGGCAGCAGTTCGAGGTGCCCGTCCAGGCGGCCATCGGCGCCCGCGTGATCGCCCGGGAGAACATCCGCGCCATCCGCAAGGACGTGCTCGCCAAGTGCTACGGCGGTGACATCAGCCGTAAGCGCAAGCTGCTGGAGCGGCAGAAGGAGGGCAAGAAGCGCATGAAGATGGTCGGCCGCGTGGAGGTCCCCCAGGAGGCCTTCATCTCCGCCCTGTCCACCGACTCCGGCGGCGAGGACAAGAAGAAGAAGTAGGTCCTCGGCCCCGTGTCCGCCGGAGCGGCGGACACGGGGCGTCACACGGCCGAGCCCGCGAGGCGGCGAGAACGGGAAAGGGGGAGCGTCCCGCACGGGACGCTCCCCCTCACGCGTGGGGCCGGTGCCCCTCAGCCCTTGACGGCTCCCGAGGTCAGACCCTCGGTGATGAACCGCTGGAGGAACCAGAACACCGCCAGCGTCGGCAGGGACAGCATGATCGCGCCCACGGCGAACATCCCGAAGTTGGCGTTGCGCTGTGAGGCCACCAGTTGGTACAGCCCCAGCCCCAGCGTCTTGGAGTCCGTGTCGCGCAGGAACACGCTCGCCATCAGGAACTCGTTGATGGTGGCGATGAACACCAGCAGCGCCACGATCGCCAGGACCGGCGTGACCAGCGGGAGCATGATGCGGAAGAACACCTGCGCGTGGGTGGCCCCGTCCATCTGGGCCGACTCGTCCAGCTCCTTGGGGACGGTGTCGAAGAACCCCTTCATCAGCCACGTGTTGATGCTGAGCGCGCCTCCGAGGTACACGAGCAGCAGCCCCCAGCGGGTGTCGAACCCGATCGCGGGGTAGTACTCGCCGAGGGTGGAGAACATCAGGTAGATCGCCACGATCGCCAGGAACTGCGGGAACATCTGGATCACCAGGAGCCCGATCAGCCCCACCCGGCGCCCCTTGAACCGCATCCGGCTGAACGCGTACGCCGCCAGAGCCGACAGCAGTACCGTCACCGCGGCGTTGGTGAGCGCGAAGAACAGCGAGTTCGCGTACCACGTGGTGAACGGCGTGTTCTGGAACAGGTCCCGCGCGTTGCCCAGGCTCGCCCCCGTCGGCCACAGCTCGGCGCTGCTCAGTGTTCCCACCGGGTTGAGCGCGGCCGAGACCACGAACAGCACGGGGAAGAGCGCGAAGACCGCGACCAGCCACATGACCGCGTGCCGCCAGCCCAGGCGGGTGACCCACAGGGCGAAGCCAGCCGCCGCGGTGCGCCGGTAGCGGGTCGGCGCCGTCGGCCCGATGCTCGCCGTCATCAGTTCACCTCCTTGAGTGCCCGGCTCCGCCACAGGCTCACCACGGAGATCACCGAGACGATGACGAAGATCATCACCGACAGCGCGGCCGCGTACCCGTACTGGGCGGTGGCCTCGTTGAACGCCAACCGGTACGTGTAGGTGATGAGCAGGTCCGTCGCGCCGGCCGTGGAGTTGTCGGCGAAGAGCGGGCCGCCGCGGGTCAGCAGCCACACGGCGTTGAAGTTGTTGAAGTTGAACGCGAACACGGCGACCAGGATCGGGGTCATCGCCACCATGAGCAGGGGCAGCGTGACGTGCCGGAAGGACTGCCAGGCGTTCGCGCCGTCGATGCGCGCCGCCTGTTGCAGTTCGCGCGGGATGGCCTGGAGCGCGCCCGTGGCCACGAGGAACATGTACGGATAGCCGAGCCACACGTTGGTGAGGATGACGGCGGCGCGTGCGCTCCACGGGGTGCCGAACCAGTCCACGTCGAGCCCGAGCATGCGGTTGAACAGCCCGAAGTCGGTGTTGAACATGTCCCGCCACAGCAGGTACATGGCCAGCGAACTCATGGCGTAGGGCAGGACCACCAGGATGCGGTACAGGACCTTGCCACGCATGCGGGGCACGTGCAGGGTCAGCGCCACGGCCAGGCCCACCACGAAGACCAGGAACGTCACGGAGACGGCGAAGACGATGTTCCACACCAGGATGCCGAAGAACGACGCGGCGAAGGACGGGTTGAGCAGGAAGCGGGCGAAGTTGTCCAGGCCCACGTTCACCTGCCAGCCCTGCGGGAGCCGGTCGCCCTCCTCGTCGACGAACGCGCCGAGCTCGTCGTCGGCGGTGTAGACCCGGCCGGTCTCGGTGTCGGTCACGCAGTCGCACTCGGCGTCGTAGACGCGGACGGCGCTCCCCTCGAAGGCGGTCGACAGTCCGCTGGAGCGGATGCCCGCACCGCTGTCGGTCGGGACCGCGAACTCCTCCAGTTCGTCGCTGCGTGTGTTGACCTGGGCCGGGGTGAGGATCGTGTAGCCGAACGCCTCGGTGACCTTGCCGGAGGCCGGGTCGACGGTGGCGCCGCCGAGGTCCTCGAGACCGTCGGTCGTTCCGGCGTAGGTCGCCCCCTCGGGGTCGGTGAGCAGGAAGACCAGCGATCCCGTCTCGGGGTCGCCCGTGGTGGCGACCGTCAGGGCGTACTCCTCGGAGTCGGCCGTGCGGGTCACGGACATCGACTCGATGGAGTTGATCGCCTGCTCCTTGTCTCCGCGGTGACCGTCACTCATGTTGGTCACGGAGGTGCTCATCGTGTAGAGCACCGGGAGGATCTGGAAGGCCATCAGGAACAGCACCCCGGGCACCAGGTACTTGGCCGGGACCGTGCGCTTGGACAGGTAGACGTAGTAGACGAGGCCCAGCACGGCGAGGACCAGCCCGATGCCGAGCCAGTTGCCGCCGAGGTAGAGGGGGAGTACCGCCCA
This sequence comes from Nocardiopsis lucentensis DSM 44048, assembly GCF_000341125.1. GTDB lineage: Bacteria > Actinomycetota > Actinomycetes > Streptosporangiales > Streptosporangiaceae > Nocardiopsis > Nocardiopsis lucentensis. The sequence continues at coordinate 6,260 of NZ_ANBC01000453.1, forward strand.
CACGCCCAGGGCGGTGAACAGCCCCAACAGGCCGATCTTGACGACCCGTCCCGCCAGCGACCCGTCGCCGGCCCAGCGCCCGCCCGGCAGCGGTGGCCGGGAGACACCGCGCCGAGGGCGTCCGTCGAGGGTGGTGGAGGGGGACGGGCGGGCGGGCGCCCCCTGCTCGGGGGCGCCCTCCTTGTCGGAACCGGAGACCGTCACGACTACTCGCCGATCTGCTCGGAGATCGTCTGCGCCGCGGCCTCCATCGCCTCGCGCACGTCCCCGCCGCCGATGATCTCGGCCTGCGCGACGCCCAGAGGCTGCCAGGTCTCACCCATCTCCGGGATGGACGGCATCGGCATGCCCTCGGCGCCCGCCTCGGAGATCGCGGCGACGTTGGGGTCGTCCGTGGAGACGCTCTCCAGGGCGTCGGTCTGGACCGGGACGCGCGGGTCGACCTCGTACAGGCCGAGGATGAAGTCGGTGTCGGTGACGAGGGTGGTCACGAACTCCTCGGCGAGCGCGGAGTTGGCGCTGCCCTCGGTCACGAAGAAGCCTTGGTAGCCGATGTAGGGCTGGGCGGGGCCGCCGTCCGTGAAGCCCGGGACGGGGCTGATCGCGTAGTCGATCCCGGACTCGTCGGCGCCGGCCAGGTCCCACGGGCCCGCGACGAGGAAGGCCGCCTCCTCGTCGAAGAACAGGCTGGCGTAGTTCTGGATGGTGATGGAGCGGCGGATCACGCCCTCGCCCGCCTCGCCGTACTCGGCGATCTGCTCCATGGCCTCGATCGACTCGTCGGTGCCGACGCCGAGGTCGCTCGGGTCCCAGGTGCCGGTGTCGTCCTGCCCGAAGAGGTAGCCGCCGGCGGAGGTGAACAGGGTGTTCATCCGGTAGGGGTCGCCCTCCTGGCCGACCGCCATGGACAGGACCTCGCTGACCTCGCCGTCCTCCTTGAGCTGGGAGCCGACCTCGACCATGTCCTCGAAGGTCTGCGGGGCGTCCGGTGCGAGCGCGGTGTTGCGCAGCAGGAAGAGGTTCTCCTGGGCGTAGGGGACACCGAAGAGCTGCCCGTCGAACGACATGGCCTCCAGGGAGGTCTCGTCGAGCAGGGCCGCCCGGTCCTGGGGGAGCTCGATGGGCTGGACGGCGCCGTTGCGCACCAGGTTGCCGGTCCAGTCGTGGGCGCCGATGAAGATGTCCGGGGCGTTGCCGGCCTGGTGGGCGTTGAGCACGTCCCCCTGCATGTCCTCGAAGGCCACGCTGTCCACGCTCACGTTGATGCCGTTGGCCTCGGAGAACTGCTCGGCCGCGGCCTGGACGGCGTCGGCGCGCTCGGGGTCGGTCCAGACGACGAGTTCTCCCTGGGCCGTGGTCTCACCGCCGTCACCCGTGTCGCCGCCGCAGGCGGTCGCCGCCAGGGCGATCGCGGCGAGACCTGCGAACGCCGGTGCGCTGCGGAATCTCATGGTGTCTTCCCTCCGAGAGGCCGTACAGATGGGGGCGCGCACATGTTGGGCCGGGAGCCTGGTGTGTCACATCATGCGCGGTGATGTGACATTAGCAATAACTTGCAAAGAATGAAAGGTTTTGCAGGCCTCGTGGATAAAGATGCGGAAACGTCCGGGAAACAGACTGATGGAGCAACGACGTTCGGTGACATATGAGTGACCATTGGTCATCGCTCCACGTTGTGGGGACCGGGTGTACCGGGTGGAGCGGAGGGGACGCCGGGTGCGGCGCCGAACGACGGGACCCGTGTTCGGCGCCGCACCCGCACAGTGAGTGGCTAGGCCCGGATCCACACGGCCGTGTCGCCGGGCAGCGTCAGAGAGCCACCGGAGGGGCCCTCCACCGTGCCGCTGGCGGCGAGCACCTCGCCGTCGGCCGCGATCTCCGCCGGCTCCTCGCCGAGGTTGACCGCGCACCGCACACCCGGTTCACGCTCGAAGTACAGCACGTTCTCCGGAGCGTCCAGCCAGGTCATGGGGCCGTCGCCGAGCGCCTCCAGCTCACGCCGCAACCGCAGCGCGTGCCTGTACAGCTCCAGCGTCGAACCCTCGACACCGCGCTGGGAGGCGCGGGAGAGCCCGCCCCACCCCTCCGGCAGTGGCAGCCACGGCTCGGAGCCCTCGGGGCCGAAACCACAGGGTGAGGGTCCCTCCGTCCACGGCAGCGGCACCCGGCAACCGTCGCGGCCGCGTTCGGTGCGGCCCGAACGCTCCCACGTCGGGTCCTGCAGCGCGTCCTCGGGCAGGTCCGTGACCTCGGGAAGTCCCAGCTCCTCGCCCTGGTACAGGTAGACCGAGCCGGGAAGGGCCAGCATGAGGAGCGTGGCGGCGCGTGCTCTGCGCAGCCCCTGCTCGCCCCCGCCGAAGCGGGTCACGTGGCGGGTCACGTCGTGGTTGGACAGCACCCACGTGCTCGGAGCCCCCACCGCGCCGTTGGCGGCCAGCGAGCGGTCGACGACCTCCCGCAGGCGACCGGCCTCCCACGGCGCGGTCAGGTACTCGAAGTTGAACGCCTGGTGCAGCTCGTCGGGGCGCAGGTAGCGGGCGATCCGGTCGGCGTCCTCCACCCACGCCTCGGCCACCATGGCGCGGTCACCGGGGTACTCGGCGACGATCGCCGCCCAGCGGCGGTAGATCTCGTGTACGCCGTCCTGGTCGAAGTAGGGCAGGGTCGTGCTGCCGTCGAGCAGGTCGGCCTTGGCGTTCTCGGCGATGTCGGGCAGGGCCGGGTCCTTGACCATGCCGTGCGCGACGTCGATGCGGAACCCGTCCACGCCGCGCTCCAGCCAGAACCGCAGCACGTCGTCGAACTCGTCGTGGACCTCCGGGTTGGTCCAGTCGAAGTCGGGCTGTTCGGCGTCGAACAGGTGCAGGTACCACTGCTCGGGTGTGCCGTCGGGGCGCTTCAGGCGGGTCCAGGCCGGGCCGCCGAAGATCGACTTCCAGTTGTTGGGCGGCTGCTCGCCGTCGGGGCCCAGGCCGTCCCGGAACAGGTAGCGGGCCCGCTCGGGGCTGCCCGGTTCGGCGGCCACGGCCTCGCGGAACCAGCGGTGCGCCGACGAGGAGTGGTTGGGCACGATGTCGATGATCACGCGGAGGTCGAGGTCGTGGGCGGCCGCGAGCAGGGCGTCGAAGTCCTCCAGAGTGCCGAAGCGCGGGTCGACGTCGCGGTAGTCGGCGACGTCGTAGCCTCCGTCGGCGAGCGGGGAGACGTAGAAGGGCGTCAGCCAGATCGCGTCGACCCCCAGTTCGGAGAGGTGGGGGAGGCGCTCGCGGATGCCGGCCAGGTCGCCCTCCCCGTCGCCGTTGGAGTCGGCGAAGCTGCGCACGTAGATCTGGTAGATGGCGGCGTCGCGCCACCAGTGTGCCTGGAGCTCCATGAAACGGGGGTCCTTCCCAGTGGGCGTCTGCAACTTCTTGCGCAAGATTACCGCTTACTTGCGTCCGTGTGACGACGATCTCGACTAGAGTTGTCCGCATGGGTCCACGACTTGCCGACATCGCGCGGCACGCAGGCGTCAGCGAGGCGACGGTCTCGCGGGTGCTCAACGACAAGCCCGGCGTCGGCAGCGACACCCGCAAGGCTGTCCTGACGGCACTGGACGTCCTCGGCTACGAGCGGCCCGCGCGGCTGCGGCAGCGCTCGGCGGGGCTCGTCGGGATGGTCATCCCGGAGCTGGAGAACCCGGTCTTCCCGATGTTCGCCCAGGCGGCCGAGGGCGCCCTCGCCCAGCGCGGCTACACCCCCGTCCTGTGCACCCAGACCCCCGGCGGGATAACGGAGGACGAGTACGTGGAGCTCCTGCTGGAGCGCAACGTCTCCGGCATCCTCTTCGTCTCCGGCCGCCACGCCGACACCTCCTCCTCCCACGAGCGCTACCAGGCCCTCGTCACCCGCCGCCTGCCCATCGTGCTCGTGAACGGGTACGCCGACACCGTCCCCGCCGCCTTCATCTCCTGCGACGACCGGGAGGCGGGCCGCCAGGCCGTCAACCACCTGGTCGCCCTGGGACACACGCGGATCGGTTTCACCAGCGGCCCCGAGCGCTACGTCCCCGTCCGTCGCAAGCTCGACGGCTACCGCCAGGCGCTGGCCCAGCACGGCCTGGACGGCGACGACCTGGTGGAACTGTCCCTGTTCGGCGTCGAGGGCGGCCACGCCTCGGCCACCCGGCTCATCGAGCGCGGCGTCACCGCGATGGTCTGCGGCTCCGACATGATGGCCCTGGGCGCCATCCGCGCCGCCCGCCAGCGCGGGCTGCGCGTCCCCGAGGACTTCTCCGTGGTCGGCTACGACGACTCCCAGCTCATCGCGTTCACCGACCCGCCGCTGACCACGGTCCGCCAGCCGGTCAACGCGATGGCGCTGGCCGCGGTCCGCGCGCTGTGCGACGAGATCGCCGGACACCCCGTCTCCCACACCGAGTACCTCTTCGACCCGGAGCTGATCGTGCGCGGTTCCACGGCCGTCGCCTCGCCCCGCGCCAGCGCCCCCGTCCAGGCCAGGGTGGCCTCTCCCGCGGAGGCGCGTACCGTGGACGGCTCCCGAACCGCCCGGGAGGCGTCCCCGCGCGTGTGAGCCGCGCGAGCCCGCGAGGCCGTAGGAAACACGCCTCCGGGTCGGCGACACTGGAGGTATGCCTTCCGTTGCCCTCGATGGCGATCCCGTCCCGCGGACCGGGGACCTGCCCGCTCCCTCACTCGCCGAGCTCGGCGACCGACCGCTCGGGTTCTACGTTCACGTGCCGTTCTGCGTCACGCGCTGCGGCTACTGCGACTTCAACACCTACACCGCCGACGAACTGGTCTCGCGGGACGGCACCGCCACCTCCTCCCGAGAAACCTATGCCGACCAGGCGGTCGCCGAGGTCGAGCTGGCCGACCGCGTCCTGAGCGGAGACCGGCCCGAGGTGAGCACGGTGTTCGTCGGCGGAGGGACGCCGACCCTGCTCCCCGCGGAGGACCTGGGACGGGTCATCGCCGCGATCCGCGACCGCTTCGGCCTGGCCGCCGACGCCGAACTGACGACGGAGGCCAACCCGGAGACCGTCGACCCCGGTTATCTGGCGCGGCTGCGCGAGGCCGGGTTCACCCGTGTCTCCTTCGGAATGCAGAGCGCCCGACCGCACGTGCTGAGGATTCTGGAGCGCGGGCACACCCCCGGGCGGCCGGAGCGGTGCGTCCAGTGGGCCCGGGCGGCCGGCTTCGAGCACGTCAACCTCGACCTGATCTACGGCACCCCCGGCGAGGGCGACGACGACTGGGCCGCTTCCCTGGAGGCCGCGATCTCGGCCGCGCCCGACCACGTGTCGGCCTACTCGCTGATCGTGGAGGAGGGCACCCGCCTGGCCGCCCGAGTTCGCCGGGGAGAACTCGCCGAACCCGACGACGACACCATGGCCGACCGTTACCTCATGGCCGACGAGGCCCTCGCCAAGGCCGGGTTCACCCCCTACGAGGTGTCCAACTGGGCGCGCAGCCCCGAGGGACGCAGCAGGCACAACCTGCTGTACTGGACCGGCGGCCACTGGTGGGGCGTCGGCCCGGGCGCGCACAGCCATGTCGGCGGCACCCGCTGGTGGAACGTCAAACACCCCGCCGCCTACGCCGCGCGCCTGGCGGCGGGATCGAGTCCCGGCCAGGCGCGCGAGGTGCTCACGGCCGAGGAGCGCCGCTTCGAGCGCGTCCTGCTGGAACTGCGGGTGGCGGACGGGTGCCCGCTGGACCTGTTGGAGCCGCACGGGCGTGCGGCGGCCAGGCACGCCGTGGCGGAGGGTTTGCTCGACGCCGTCGCGCACGACGGCGGGCGCGCCGTCCTGACCCGCCGGGGTCGCCTGCTCGCCGACGCCGTGGTCCGGGACCTGACCTGACCCGCGCGGTACGGACTACTTCACCCAGTTGACGTTGAACGGGTAGCGGTACCATTCGCCCCGGTTGGCGGCCACGCCGCCGAGGATCCCCAGGACCAGGCAGACCACGGCGACGACAACCCACGTCAGTATGCCGATGAGCACGATCGTCAACAGCCAGGACACCACGATGCCGATCGTGACGAGGATCTGGAAGTTGAGCGCCTGGACCGACTGGTCGCGGACGAACGGTGACTCGTCCTTCTTGACGAGGAACACGATCAGCGGGACGATCCAGCCGAACCCCGAGAAGAAGAAACCGGCCAACCCGCCGCCCAGGTGGGCGATCAGGCCCATCTGCCGTTCGGCCTGGTTGGGCTGGCCGGTCGTGGCCGAGGAGGGCTCGAAGCCGCCCTGCGGGTATCCACCGGGCTGGTAGCCCCCCTGCGGGTATCCGCCGGGAGGGTAACCGCCCTGCTGGTGCCCTCCGGGAGCGTGGCCACCGGGAGGCGGACCGTAGCCGGTTTCCCCGCCGGGCGGATGGGTACCCGGCGAAGGCCCGTACCCGGGCTGCTCGTCGCCCCGCGGACCGGCGGGAGGCGGCTGCCCGCCGCCGCCCTCCTGACCTTGGCGCCGCCGCTCCCGGTCGTCGGGCTCCTCTGGAGGTGGTGTGTTCGGGTGCGACATGGCGGTGTCCCTTCGTGCTGACTCACTCAGACACTCTCGGGGGGACTACTTCAGGAGACGGATGCTCATCGGGTAGCGGTACGTGGTCCCCTTGTTGGCCCTGGACGCTCCCATGACCCCGAAGACGATCGCGAGGATCCAGATCAGCGCGATCAGTACGGAGCCGATCCAGGCCAGCCCTGGGAAGAAGATACCCAGTCCGATGAAGACCACGCAGGTGAAAACGTAGGGGATGAGCAGGGTGAGCTGGAAATTCGCCGCCTCGGACGCGTGGTGGCGCACGACCGGGGACTGGTTGCGCTTGGCCAGGTAGATCGCCAGCGGGGGGATCCAGCCCAGGAAGGCGATCACGAACCCGGACAGGTGCGCCATCATCGACACCAGGGTGCCGTCGTCTCCGCCGCCCATCGGCACCGGCCCCTGGCCGCCGGGCTGCCCGTAGGCGGCCGGACCACCCGGGAACGGGGGCTGCTGGGGCTGGCCGGGCTGTCCCGGATGCGGAGCGAACGCCTGCTGCGCGGGGTCGGGCTGGGGCGCGTACGCCTGGGGCTGCGCGTACCCCTGCTGCGCGGGGTCGGGCTGGGGCGCGTAGGAGGGGTGGCCGCCGGAGTGCTGGCCGTGGACGGGCTGGCCCGGCTGGGCCATGCCAGGCTGGGGCGCGTACGGCGACTGCCCGGCCGCGGGCTGGGCGTATCCCTGGGGTACGGGCGGCTGCTGGGCGTACCCCTGCTGCGGCTGTCCCGGGGCGGCGGGCGGTGGTGCGAAGCCCGGCTGACCGCCCGACGGCTGCTGCTCCTGTCCCGGCTGACCCTGGAACTGCTGCTGCGCGGGCTGCTGGTGGGGGCCCTGCTGGTCGACCTGGGGTGGGTGGGGGGACTGCCCACCGGACGGGTGTCCGTACGCCGCCTGGGCACCCGAGGGCTGGCCGCCCTCCGGCTGCGGGGCGTACGGAGACTGGGCTCCGGAGGACTGCGCGTCCGGCTGGGGCGCGTACGCCTGCTGCGGGTACGCCTGGGGCTGCACGTACCCCTGCTGCGCGGGGTCGGGCTGGGGCGCGTAGGGGGACTGCTCGCCCGACGGCTGCGCCTGACCGGGCTGGGCGGGCGCCTGGGGCTGTGCGGGCTGCTGGCCCTGCGGGTCCTCCGGGGACGGGGGGTTCGTCGGGGTCTCGCTCATGCTCTTCCTTGGCTCCGCTGCTGAGGGGCGGTTGTTGTCTGTGGGGCTGTACCGACGACCGGGGAGGGCCCGAGACGGGCGACCGGCACGACCGGACGCGGTGTCCTCGCCGTCGCCTGCACTGAAATCCTAGTGTTCACCCGGATGCGGTCCCGTGACGAAGTCGATGAGCTCCTCGACCCGACCGAGCAGCGACGGCTCCAGGTCGGCGTAGGAGCGTACCGAGCCCAGGATCCGGCGCCAGGCCTCACCGGTCTCCATCCGCCACCCCAGGGCGCGGACGACCCCCTCTTTCCAGGGCGTCCCCCGCGGAACCTCCGGCCAGCGCTCGATCCCCAGGGCTCGGGGGCGCACCGCCTGCCAGACGTCGACGTAGGGGTGACCGGCCACCAGGACGTGGTCACCGCGCACCCGTTCGGTGATCCTGCTCTCCTTGGAGCCGGGGACGAGGTGGTCCACCAAGACCCCCAACCGACGGCCGGGACCGGGGGAGAAGTCCGCGACGATCGAGGGCAGGTCGTCGACCCCCTCCAGGAACTCTACGGCCACACCCTCCACGCGGAGGTCGTGCCCCCAGACCTTCTCCACGAGCTCGGCGTCGTGCGCGCCCTCGACGTAGATCCGGCTCTCCCGGGCGGTGCGCGCCCTGGCGTCCGTCACCGCGATCGAGCCCGACGCGCTGCGCAGCGGTCCCCTCGGCGCGGCCGTGGGACGCACCAGCGTGACCGGTTGCCCGTCGACCAGGAACGCCGCCGGTCCCAGATCGAACACCCGGCGGCGGCCGTGCCGGTCCTCCAGGGTCACGGTCGCCTTGTCCCAGGCCACCACGGCTCCGCAGAACGTCTCCTCCGCGTCCTCCACGACCAGGTCCCGGCTCAGGGGCGTCTCGGGGATCTCCCGCCTCCTGGGTCGACGCCAGTCCCCGGCCAGAACGTCACGGCCGTAGCGGCCGGTTCCCTTAGGTGCCACGGTCGTGCAGTCTACTGGTGTGGCCCGCGACGCGGTCGGTGCCGCCTTCCCCGGCGCGGTCGGCACCCGGGCCGTGGCCGGCGGGGAAGATCGGGGTCCGCCGGGGGTGTTACTACCGGTGGGTAGCAGACCGCGTTTGCGACCGGGCTTAGAATTAGCACTGAGGACCACGGAGTGCCAGGAGGTGGCGAGTTGCTGGATGAGCGCAAGCTCGCGGTCCTGCGTGCCGTCGTCGAGGACTTCGTCAACACCAACGAACCCGTTGGCTCCAAGGCCCTCGCGGACCGGCACCCCCTCGGGGTTTCACCCGCGACCATCCGCAACGACATGGTCGCCCTCGAGGAGGACGGCTACATCACCCAGCCGCACACCAGTGCCGGCCGTGTGCCCACGGACAAGGGTTACCGGCTCTTCGTGGACCGCCTCTCCTCGGTCAAGCCGCTCTCGGCCGCCGAACGGCGGGGCCNCACGGGCGCGGTGGACCTCGACGAGATCGTCGCGCGTACGGTGCGTCTGCTGGCCCAGCTCACGCGCCAGGTCGCGATCGTGCAGTACCCGTCCCTGACCCGTTCCTCGGTGCAACACGTGGAACTGGTGCCCCTCGGTGGCCCGCGGCTCATGATGGTCGTGATCACCAACACGGGCAGGGTCGAACAGAGGGTCATCGACGGACTGGGCTCGGTGAGTGAGAGCGCCGTCAACGACCTGCGCGCCATGCTCAACCGGGCCATCGCGGGACGCCTCCTCGGTGACGTCCCCGACGCGGTGGACGCCCTGCCCGCGCAGGTCGACCCGGAGCACCGGCACATGGCGGTGTCGGTGCTGTCGATCCTGCTGGAGAGCCTCGTGGAACGCCATGAGGAGAAGATCGTCCTGGCGGGCACCGCCAACCTCGCGGCGGTGGACTTCGCCGCCAGCCTGCGGGACGTGTTGGAAGCGCTGGAAGAGAACATGGTCCTCATCCGTTTGCTGGGTGAGGCGAAGGACCCTTCGATGCTGACCGTGCGCATCGGCGAGGAGAACTTCCACGAGGGTCTGCGGTCCACCTCCATCGTGTCAGCCGACTATGGCGTGGGAAACCAGTCGCTGGCCAAGATCGGAGTCGTGGGTCCCACCCGGATGGACTACCCGGGAACGATGGGCGCCGTACGTGCGGTGGCTCGGTATGTCGGACAGATTTTGGCAGGACAGTAACTCAGTGGCCAGAGACTATTACCAGGTTCTCGGGGTGCGTCGTGACGCGTCCAAGGACGAGATCAAGAAGGCGTACCGGCGGCTCGCGCGCGAGCTGCACCCGGACATCAACCCCGACCCCGCGACCCAGGAGCGCTTCAAGGAGGTGACCCAGGCCTACGAGGTCCTCTCCGACGAGAACAAGCGTCAGATGTTCGACATGGGCCAGGACCCCTTCGCTCCGGCCGGTGGCGGCGGCGCCGGAGGCTTCGGCGGCGCGGGCGGCTTCGCGTTCGACGACATCATGAACGCGTTCTTCGGCGGCGGGCAGCCCGGCGCGCGCGGACCGCGCGAACGGGTCCGCCGCGGACGCAGTATCAAGATCCGCGTCGAGCTGGACCTGAAGGAGACCGCCTTCGGCGTCAGCAAGGACATCACCTTCCCCACGGCGATCCTGTGCGAGACCTGCCAGGGCGAGGGGACGGCCGCGGGTTCGCACCGCACCACGTGCGAGATGTGCCACGGCCAGGGCGAGGTCTCCCAGGTCACGCGTTCCTTCCTCGGCCAGGTCATGACCTCGCGCCCCTGTCCTCAGTGCTCGGGCCAGGGCACGGTCATCACCGACCCCTGCGCCGACTGCGCGGGCGAGGGCCGGGTGCGCGAGAAGGTCACCCGCACGGTGAAGATCCCGGCCGGCGTCGACGACGGCACCCGCATCCAACTCGCGGGCGAGGGTGAGGTGGGCCCCAACGGAGGGCCGCGCGGCGACATCATCCTGGAGATCATCCAGCGCCCGCACCCCACCTTCGAACGGCGGGGCGACGACCTGCACTGCACCGTGACCGTGCCCATGACCGCCGCCGCGCTGGGCGCCTCCTTCGCCTTCGACACCCTCGACGGCACGGAGAACATCGACCTGCGCCCCGGCACCAACTCCGGGCACGTCATCACCCTGCCGAACAAGGGCGTCACCCACCTGGACGGGGGAGGCCGCGGTGACCTGCGCATCCGCGTCGACGTGGAGACCCCCTCCAAGCTCGACGAGGAGCAGGAGGCGCTGCTGCGCAAGTTCGCCGAACTGCGTGGTGAGGACCAGTCGCCCGGGCGCTTCAGCCCCGGCCACGGCGGCTTCTTCGCCAAGATCCGCGACGCCTTCGGAGCCAAGTGACCCCGGCGGTCTTCCTGGTCGACACCGCCGAACTGGCGGCCGACCGAGTCGAGGTCACGGGTCCCGAGGGGCGGCACGCCGCCGTCGTGCGCCGGATCCGCGAGGGTGAGACGGTGGACCTGTCCGACGGACTCGGAAGGCGTGCCCGTTGCACGGTGACCGGGGTCGCCAAGGACGGGATCGTCTGCGCGGTGGTCGAACGCTGGGAGGAGCCTGAGCCCCGCCCGCGGCTGACCGTCGTCCAGGCCCTGCCCAAGGGCGACCGCGGGGAACTGGCCGTGGAGATGATGACCGAGGCCGGGGTGGACGCGGTCGTCCCCTGGGCAGCCGAGCGCTGTATCACCCGATGGAAGGGCGACCGGGCGGCCAAGTCCCTGGGCAAGTGGCGCGCCGCCGCCCGCGAGGCGGCCAAGCAGGCGCGGCGCGGGCGGCTGCCGGAGGTGGCCGGTTTGGCCGACCGCGCGGCCGTGGCGAAGCTGCTGGCCGAGGCCGACCTCGCGGTCGTCCTGCACGAGGACGGTGCCCAGCGCCTGGCCGACATGGATCTTCCCGACGGTGAGGGAACGGAGATCGTCCTGGTCGTCGGTCCCGAGGGCGGTTTCTCCGAGGCCGAACTCGAGGCCTTCGCCGAGGCCGGGGCGGTGCCGGCGCTGCTGGGACCGACGGTCCTGCGCACCTCCACCGCGGGGGTGGCCGCGCTGTCGGTGCTCCAGGCGCGCACCGGGCGCTGGTAGTAGGGGAGAGGCCGGAGCCGGCACGAAGACGACGAGGGGCGGCCACGGAATCCGATTCCGTGGCCGCCCCTCGTGCGTGCCCTGGCGGAACACGGTCAGTTCTGCGGGGTCTCCGCCGTGCCGCCGTCCGTGCCGCTGCCGCCGGTGCTGTCGTCGGTGGGCTCGTCGCCGCCTCCGGTGTCCTGCGAACCGTCGTCCCCGGAGGCGCCGTCCTCACCGGTGCCGTCCGTGGCTCCGTCGGTGTTCTCGTCCGTGGGTTCGTCGTCGGCGGTGGTGCAGTCGTCCGTCCCGGCTTCGTCGGACGTCTGCCCCTCGCTCTCGCCGTGTCCGGGGCTCGCCTCCTCGGAGGGGGCCGGTCGGCCGGGGGAGCAACCATCGGTCGCGGTGGCCTCCTCCGTCGGAGCGGACGGCTCGGCCGAGGCGGTGGGCGTGGGGGTGGGGTCCTTCGCGGGCTCCGGTTCGGGAGCAGCCACCCCCGAGCCCGCGTCGGGGGCGGGCTCGGCGGGGGGCGGCTCCCCCC
>NZ_ANBC01000454.1 GCF_000341125.1 Nocardiopsis lucentensis DSM 44048
TCCTCGGAGGGGGCGGCCGCCGGGGGTGCGCCCTCGCGGTTGGCGCCCGCGGGGACGATCTCCAGCACCTGGTCGCGGACCTCGGGGTTGGAGATGACCACGGACGCGGCGATCAGGACCGCCCCCGCCACCGCGAGCGCGGGGCGTAGCCAGGGCAGTCCGAACCAACCGCCTCGGGCGCGCCCGGTCCGCTCACGGATCAGGTTCAGCCCCTCCGCGGAGGGCTCGCACGCGTCCGCCTCGGATCTGAGGATCGAGCGGAGTCGGCTCTCGAACTCGTCGTTCTCGGATGGGCTGCTCATGTCGTCTGCTCCAGGACGGAGCGGAGCGCGGAGATACCACGGGACGTGTGACTCTTCACCGCGCCCTTGCTGATCCCCATGGCGTCCGCGATCTGCGCCTCGGACAGGTCGCCGTAGTACCGGAGCACGATGGCCTCTCGCTGACGGGTGGGTAGTTTGCGCAGGGCCCTGATCACGGCCTCGCGCTCCAACTGGTTCATGGCGCCGTGCTCCGCGCTGGGAGCGTCCGGTAGCGCCTTGGGTGCGTGCTTCTCCACGACGGCCCGGTGGCGCAGCACCGACCGCGCCTTGTTCACGACCGCCTGCCGAAGGTAGGACAGGGCCTTGTTGGGGTCGCGCAGCCGTCGCCAGGCCGAGTGCATGGCGACGAAGGAGTCCTGCACGACCTCCTCCGCGGTCGCGTGGTCCCGGACGAGCAGCGAGGCGAGACGGACCAGCGGTCGGTAGTGCTCCCGATAGAGTTCGGTCACCGCGTGGTCGGCGTCCCAGCCCACGGCGAGGGGAGCCGTGGTGGCTCCCGCCACCATGGTTTCTGTCGTCACATCAGTTCGACGCACACCCTTGTCGCGGGGTTTACGAAAGGGCATACCTCTTCTTTTCCAAGTAGGGGTGCGTTCCGGTCCGAACACGCTGGAGGGTGGACATCGGCGGAGGAGGCCGACGACCCGACGCGCACGGGTGCAAAGCCTATCGCGATTCTTCCGATGGGAGACGCGGTACCAGGTGTTCCGGTCCGGGCCTTCACGGTCCCGGTGGCCGGGACCTGCGGCATCATGGTGACCGGACAATCCGAGACGGCCGCTCCGCCGAAACCCGCCATGCGGGGCGCGGGAGCGGGAACAACCGGGCGACAGTCCCCCGACGGAGGTAATCGATGGCCGAGGCCGACTGCCTTTTCTGCAAGATCGTACGGGGGGAGGTGCCCGCCGAGATCGTCCGCGAGGGCAAGCGCACCGTCGCCTTCCGCGACATCAACCCCCAGGCCCCCACGCACGTGCTGATCGTCCCGCGTGACCACCACCCCGACGCCGCGGCCGCCGCGGCCGCCGGGACGGGGCTGTTGGACGAGATCGCGTTGGAGGCCCGTGAGGTGGCCGAGGCCGAGGGCGTGGCCGACGCGGGGTACCGCTTGGTGTTCAACACCGGGAGCGGCGCCGGGCAGACGGTGTTCCACCTGCACGGTCACCTGCTCGGCGGACGCGGCCTGAACTGGCCGCCCGGGTAGACGGCGCCTGGCGCGGGACCTTCGCCTCGCGGCGGCCCGCGTCAACATCCCTGCTCCGGGCAGGCGCGAGGGCGTGGCCGCGGTCGAAAAAGCGATCGATCAGGATGACGGCGCGTTGGTAGACTCGAGGCGTGGCCCCAGGGGCCGGGGAGCCGCAGGAGGCACCGGTTCGAAGAACGGGCCCGGTACCGGCTCGGGTGCCGCAGGCGTCGCACCCCGCCAGCGAGGGCGGGGTCGGATCGAAGGGTAGGGACAGCGGCCGCAAGGCCCCGTCATGGCCGAGACAACGCACACGCAACCGCGACAGGACACCCAGGTCAAGGTCGTGGTCCCGGACGAGCACACGATGGTCAGCCTGCTGGGCTCGGGGGACGAACTCCTCAGGGTTCTGGAACGGGCCTTCGACAGTGACATCCACGTCCGTGGGAACGAGTTCACGATCAGCGGCAGCCCCGAGGAGACCGCGGTCGTGGTCCGCCTCGTCGAGGAGCTCATCGAACTCGCCAAGAGCGGCACCCACGTCACCCCCGACACCATCGAGCGCATGATCCACATGCTGCGCACGCCCGGCTCGGAACGCCCGGCCGACGTGCTCACCACCAACATCCTGTCCAACCGGGGCAGGACCATCCGCCCCAAGACCGTCAACCAGAAGCGGTACGTCGACGTCATCGACCGGCACACGGTCGTGTTCGGCATCGGTCCGGCGGGAACCGGCAAGACCTACCTGGCGATGGCCAAGGCCGTCAAGGCGCTCCAGGACAAGGAGGTCAACCGGATCATCCTCACCCGCCCCGCGGTCGAGGCGGGCGAGCGGCTGGGCTTCCTGCCGGGCACGCTCTACGAGAAGATCGACCCCTACCTGAGGCCGCTGTACGACGCGCTGCACGACATGCTCGACCCCGACTCGATCCCCAAGCTGATGTCGGCCGGGACCATCGAGGTCGCGCCCCTGGCGTACATGCGCGGGCGTAGTCTCAACGACTCCTTCATCATCCTGGACGAGGCCCAGAACACCTCGCCCGAGCAGATGAAGATGTTCCTCACCAGGCTCGGCTTCGGGTCCAAGATCGTCGTGACCGGTGACGTCACGCAGGTCGACCTCCCCGGCGGGCAGACCAGCGGTCTGCGCACCATCGAGAACATCCTGAGTGACATCGACGACATCGCCTTCTGTCGCCTGTCCAGCGAGGACGTGGTCCGCCACAAGCTCGTCGGGCAGATCGTGGACGCCTACGGCCGCTACGACGCCGCCCAGGGCGGCCGCTCGGGTGCCAACGGCGGACGGCCCCGCCGCACGGGGCCCCGGCAGGGCTCCGCCGACACCCCGACCGACACCGGCCCCGGGAGCCCCCACGCGAAATAGCGGGCAGACTGGAGTAGTACAACGTTCGAGCTGGTGGGCCCGCCGTGGTGCGGGCCCACCGGTGTCGGACGCCCCGGCGCGGCCGCAGGCGGTGACGCGCCGCCGGGCGGTCACCCCGCCCGGCCATGACGATTTCCAAGTGAGGCATCCGCAAACGATGAGTATCGACGTCGCCAACGAGTCGGGCGTCACCACCGTGGACGAGGAGCGACTCTCCCGCCTGGCTCGGCACGTGCTCGACGCCATGCGCGTCCACCCGCTGGCGGAGCTCTCCGTCGTCCTGGTGGACGAGGAGCCGATGACGGACCTGCACGTGCGGTGGATGGACGAGCCCGGACCCACCGACGTTCTGTCCTTCCCGATGGACGAGCTGCGTCCCGGAGGCCCCGGCCGTACCAGTGAACCGGGCGTCCTCGGTGACGTGATCATCTGCCCCCAGGTGGCCGAGCGCCAGGCGCTCAAGGCCGGGCACCCGACCGAGGCCGAGATCGACCTGCTGTGCACGCACGGCATCCTGCACCTGCTCGGCTACGACCACGCCGAGCCGGACGAGCACAAGGAGATGTTCGGCCTCCAAGGCGAGATCCTCGCCTCCTGGCGCGAGCGTGAGGCGGCCTCGGCCGGGGGAGACGAGAGCGACCGATGAGCGCCGCGTCGGCCCCGACGGCGTTGGCCGCGGGTGATCCCGTCCTGTGGGGCGGCGCGTTCGCCGCCGCCCTGCTGCTGATCGCCGTGGCCGGGTTCCTGGCCGCCGCCGAGGTGGCCGTCACCCGGGTGGGCTCGGTCGGACTGCCCGAGAGCCCTGGTGAGAGGGGCACCGGCCCCCGCTGGGAGAGGGTGGCCGCCGACCCGACCCGTCACCTCAACGTCCTGCTGTTCCTGCGCGTGGTCGCCGAGGTGTGCGCGACCCTGGCCACCGCGCTGGGCATGGTGTTCCTGCTGGGCCCGGGCTGGCCCGCGCTGGTCCTGGCGCTCCTGACACTGGTCGTGGTGGAGTCGGTGTTCGTCGCGATCGCCCCGCGCATCCTGGGCCGCCAGTTCGCCGGACCGATCGCCAGGGCCAGCGCCGCCGTCCTCCACCCGGCGCAGGTGGTGGTGAGCCCGGTCGCCCAACTCCTGGTGGGGCTGGGACGGGCGCTCACCCCGAGGGGCAAGGGGGACCGCGAGGGACCGTTCAGCACCGAGGTCGAGCTGCGTCAACTCGTGGACCTGGCCGAGCGCGGCGAGGTCATCGACCCCGAGGAACGCCAGATGATCCACTCGGTGTTCAAGCTCGACGACACCTCCGTACGCGAGGTGATGGTGCCGAGGCCCGACATCGTGTTCACCAACCGGGACGCGGACGCCGACGCGGTCCTGTCGCTCGCCCTGGCCAGCGGCTACTCACGGATCCCCGTGACGGGTGAGGACGAGGACGACGTGGTCGGCATCGTCTACCTCAAGGACGTCGTCGAGCGGCTGCGCGACCGCTGGTCGGCCACCGCCGGAGGGGGCGAGGAGCCGCCGCTGTCGGCGGGGGGCGTGATGCGTCCGGCGACGTACGTACCCGACACCAAGCCCATCGACGAGCTGCTGCGCGAGATGCAAAAGCACCGCAACCACGTCGCCGTGGCCATCGACGAGTACGGCGGTACCGCGGGTCTGGTGACCCTGGAGGACATCGTGGAGGAGATCGTCGGTGAGATCACCGACGAGTACGACCACGAGATCCCGCCCGTGCAGTGGCTGGACGGGACCCGGGTGCGTGTGACGGCGCGCCTGCCGTTGGGGGAACTCGACGAACTGTTCCCCGACCGGGACCTGGACGTGCCCGACGTCGAGACGGTCGGCGGTCTGGTCGCCTTCGTGCTGGGGCGGGTCCCCACGGGCGGGGCACAGGCGCAATACGCTGGTCTCAGACTCACCCTGGAAGGCCGCAACGGCCGCCGGAACCGCCTGACCACGGTGTTGGTGGAGCGTCTGCCGGACGGCGGCGGGGCCCCCGACGGTCAGGGGAAGAACGAGGACGTAAGGAGCACGGAGCAGTGACGGAGACGACGGGGCTGGGCCCCGAGGACGGCAAGCTCATCACCCTCGCCCGGGCCTCGAGGGCCCGCAACG
The DNA here is from genome assembly GCF_000341125.1 of Nocardiopsis lucentensis DSM 44048. Taxonomy (GTDB): domain Bacteria; phylum Actinomycetota; class Actinomycetes; order Streptosporangiales; family Streptosporangiaceae; genus Nocardiopsis; species Nocardiopsis lucentensis. Next base: position 4,994 of record NZ_ANBC01000454.1, read on the forward strand.
CGGCGGCCGAGGGCGCGGCGGTGCGCGACGAGACCGGGCGCACCTACGTCGCCACGACGGTCGCGCTGCCCTCGCTCCAGCTGACCGCGTTGCAGGCGGCCGTCGCGGCGGCCGTGTCAAGCGAGGCCTCCGCCCTGGAGGCCGCGGTGGTGGTGACCGAGGCCAAGGAACTGACTGAGGACGACCGCGCGGTGGCGGACGACCTGAAGACCCAGCTGGTGGTGATCGCGGCCCCTGACGGGGTGCCCGCGAGCGTCACCCGGCGCTGAGAAGGAATGATGAACGACCTCGACCTGGAGAAGCTGCTGCTTCCGCTGCCCGCGCCCTCCCACCCGGAGGGTTTCCGCAGCGGGTTCGCCTGCTTCGTGGGCCGCCCCAACGTGGGCAAGTCCACCCTGATGAACGCGTTGGTCGGTCAGAAGGTGGCGATCACCAGCAACCGGCCGCAGACGACACGGCGGACGGTGCGCGGGATCGTCCACCGGTCGGACGCGCAGCTGATCATCGTGGACACACCCGGCCTGCACAAGCCCCGCACACTGCTGGGGGAGCGGCTGGACTCGCTGGTGCGGTCCACGTTGGTCGAGGTGGACGTGATCGCGTTCTGCCTGCCCGCCAACGAGCCGATCGGGCGGGGTGACACCTACATCGCCAAGGAACTGGCGGAGCAGACCAACACCCCCGTGGTCGCGCTGGTCACCAAGACCGACCTGGTCGACCGGGAGACCGTCGGCAAACAGCTGCTCGCGGTGCAGGAGCTGGGCGAGTGGGCCGACATCGTCCCGGTGTCGGCGGAGGGCGGTTTCCAACTCGACACCGTCACCGACGTGCTGTGCTCCCACCTGCCCGAGGGGCCGCCGCTGTACCCGGACGGAGACCTGACGGACGAGCCCGACGAGATGCTCGTGGCGGAGTTGGTCCGCGAGGCCGCCCTGGAGGGTGTGCGCGACGAGTTGCCGCACTCGATCGCGGTGGTCGTGGACGAGATGAACGAGCGGGAGAACACCAGGCCGGGCAAGGAGCTGGTGGACATCTACGCCTCGCTGTACGTGGAGCGCTCCAGCCAGAAGGCGATCGTCATCGGGTCGAAGGGATCCCGGCTGCGGGACGTCGGTTCGCGGGCCCGCAAGCAGATCGAGGGGCTGCTGGGGCGGCGGGTCTTCCTGGACCTGCGCGTGCGGGTGGCCAAGGACTGGCAGCGCGACCCCAAGCAGCTGCGCAGACTGGGCTTCGACCAGCAGACCTAGTCTTTGTGGTCCTCCGCTTCGCTTTGGGCCGGGTTCGGGCGCCCGAGGGGCAGGGATTCTTCCTCCTCGGCGGCGCCCGAACGACACCCCCCTTGGGCGGCCGTGCCAAGGAACGGAAGCGGGCCGTGGCCGACGCCGGCCACGGCCCCTCCGTCATCGGGGGCCGGTCAGCTCTGGTTGTTGAGGTCGGTGGCCAGGGTGCGGGCGGCCTCCTGGACCAGGGGAGCGGCGCGGTCGACGAACTCCCAGGTCACGCGGCGGTCCGGGCCCGACACGGACACGGCCATCTGAGAGGGTGCGCCCTCGACCGGGACCGCCACGCAGCGCACGCCGATCTCCTGCTCGCCGTCGTCGATGGCGAAGCCGCGTTCGCGGATGCGCTGGAGTTCGGCGGCGAAGTCCTCGGGGTTGGTGATGGTGCGGTCGGTCGCGGCGGGCATGCCCGTACGGCGCACGGTCGCCAGCGCCTCGTCGTCACTGAGCTGTGAGAGCAGGGCCTTGCCGACCCCGGCCGAGTGCGGCAGGACACGCCGGCCGACCTCGGTGAACATGCGCATGGCGTGCGGTGAGGGCACCTGCGCCACGTAGATGACCTTGTCGCCGTCGAGCATCGCCAGGTTGGCGGTCTCGCCCAGGACCTCGACCAGGTGGGCGAGGTGCGGCCGGGCCCAGGTGCCGAGCATCTGCGAGGCCTTGTCGCCCAGACCGATCAGCCGGGGGCCGAGGGCGTAGCGGCGCGAGGGCAGCTGCCGTACGTAGCCGTTGCCGACCAGGGTGCGGATGATGCGGTGGATGGTCGGCAGCGGCAGCTGGGACGACTCGGCGAGTTGGCTGAGGGAGGTCTCACCGCCCGCCTCCGCCATGATCTCCAGTAGGGCGAAGGCGCGTTCGAGGGACTGCACCCCACCGGAACGACCGCGCCTGCCGGTCTCCTCGGTCAGGGGCGGGGTGTCCGTCTGGGTGGTCTGCGAGGCTGACAAAGGTCATGCTCCCATGTGAAGGCCGCTTGAGGTCACGGTCTTTATTCTGCGATACGAAAAGTACTTCCCATCTCTGAGTCCTCTATAGCACGTGGCCGTCACGTAGTGCTGCCCGAATCCACATGGTTCGGGGCGATCAGGGGTACTCCCGACACCACTGAACTCTTGTTATTCCGAATCGCAGAAGTTAACATCCGCATATAGGAATTTTGGTGGGCCTTCCCACGGGAGGCCGAGCCACCCCCACGGAGAGGAACCGCAACGTGACAGCGGAGGACCCCCTGTCCCTCGACGATCTCACCACCGCGCTGGACGCGCGCCTGGCCGACGCCGACGCGCGCCTGGCCCGTGAGTACCCCGGGGCCAACACGGCTCGTCAGCCGGTGCACACCGTCTACGTTCCCGCCGACCGGATCCGTCCGGGGCTGGCCGCCGACTGGGGGCGCGACGCCCTGACGGCCCTCGACGAGTTCGCCCCCAAGGCCGCCGACCTCGCCGAGGTCACCGGGCTGAGCGAGTCCGCCGTGGCCGAGGCGCTGCCCCGTGTGCGCGCCAAACTCACCCGCGAACCGATCGAGGACCTGCGCGCCGACCTGGAGGACGGGTACGGGAACCGCGGTGACGAGGCCGAGGACGCCGACGTGGCCTCCGCCGCCGGGGCCTTCTGCGCCGACCTGGAGGCGGGCACCGCCACCCCCTACTTCGGCATCCGGATGAAGGGCATGGAGGCCGCCGGACGGCACCGCGGGATCCGCAGCCTCACCCTGTTCCTCCAGACCCTCCTGGAGCGTCGCGGCTCCCTCCCGGACAACCTCGTCCTCACCCTGCCCAAGATCACCTCCGTCGAACAGGTCGAGGCCATGGCCTGGGTCTGCGAGCGGTTGGAGAAGCGCTTCGACCTGCCCGAGGGGCGCCTGCGGTTCGAGCTCCAGATCGAGACCCCCCAGTCGATCCTGCTCCAGGACGGCACCGCCGCCGTGGCCCGGATGATCGGGGCGAGCCAGGGCCGCGCGAGCGCGCTGCACTACGGCACCTACGACTACAGCGCGGCCTGCGGGATCACCGCCGCCTACCAGAGCCTGGCCCACCCGGTCGCCGACCACGCCAAGGCCGTCATGCAGCTCGCCGCCGCGGGTACCGGCGTGTGGCTCTCCGACGGGGGCAGCAACATCCTGCCCGTGGGAGGGCGCGCTGAGGTACACGACGCCTGGCGGCTGCACTCCGGCCTGGTCCGCCGATCCCTGGAGCGCGGGTACTACCAGGGTTGGGACCTGCACCCGAACCAGCTGCCCATGCGCTTCCTGGCCACCTACGCCTTCTACCGGGAGGCGTTCGCGCCCGCCGCGGCCCGCCTCAAGGCCTACTTCGGCGCCGTGGCCGGTGGCGTCATGGATGAGCCCGCCACCGCGCAGGCGCTGGCGTCAGCCCTGGTCAACGGGTTGCGCTGCGGCGCTCTGGACGAGGACGAGATCGAAGAGCACACCGGGACGGACACGGCCACGCTGCTGGCCCTGGCCACCCGCCGAGTCGGACAGGAGCAGTGATGACCACCCACGACCTCCTCGTGCGCGCGAGCCGCGCCGTCACCCCCGAGGGAGAGCGGGCGGTGACCGTCGCCGTCACCGACGGCCGGATCACCGCCGTCCTGCCCGGCGCGGACGCCCCCGCCACCGCGGACAGGGAGATCACCCTGGCTGACGACGAGGTGCTGCTGCCCGGCCTGGTCGACTCCCACGTGCACGTCAACGAACCGGGCCGCACCGAGTGGGAGGGCTTCGCCAGCGCCACCCGCGCCGCCGCTCTGGGCGGGGTGACCACGATCGTCGACATGCCGCTCAACAGCGTGCCCCCGACCACCACGGTGGACGGCCTGAGCACCAAGCGTTCCGTGGCGCGCGACCAGGTCGCCGTGGACGTCGGGTTCTGGGGCGGCGCCGTGCCCGAGAACAGCACCCCCGGCACGACCAAGGAGCTGCGGGCGCTGCACGAGCAGGGCGTGTACGGGTTCAAGGCGTTCCTGTCGCCGTCCGGAGTGGACGAGTTCGGCCACCTGTCACCCGACCAGCTGCGCACGGCGGCGGAGGCGATCGGCGAGTTCGGCGGCCAGATCATCGTGCACGCCGAGGACCCGTCGGTGCTGGACGAGGCTCCCGCCGCGTCGGGCCGCGAGTACGCGGACTTTTTGGCCTCGCGTCCGGACGAGGCTGAGCACGAGGCGATCGCGCTGGTCATCGAGACCGCCCGCCGGACCGGGACCCGGGCGCACATCCTGCACCTGTCCAGTGCCTCGGCACTGCCGCTGATCGCCCAGGCCCGGGCCGACGGCGTGCCGCTGACCGTGGAGACGTGCCCGCACTACCTGACGCTGGAGGCCGAGGCGATCCCCGCCGGGGCCACCCAGTTCAAGTGCTGCCCGCCCATCCGCGACCACGCCAACCGCGACCTGCTGTGGCGGGCGCTGTCGGACGGCCTGATCGACTGCGTGGTCAGCGACCACTCACCGAGCACGCCGGACCTGAAGGACCTGGACACGGGGGACTTCGGGACGGCCTGGGGCGGGGTGTCCGGGCTCCAGGTCGGTTTCAGCGCGGTGTGGACCGAGGCGCGCCGGCGCGGTGTGCCCCTGGTGGACGTCGTGCGGTGGATGTCCTCCGGCCCGGCACGGGTCGCCGGGGTCGAGGGCAAGGGCGCGATCGTCGAGGGCGGCGACGCGGACTTCGCGGTCGTGGCCCCCGAGGAGCCGCTGCGCGTGGTCGCGCGCGACCTCCAGCACAAGAACCCGGTGAGCGCCTACGACGGCGCCGACCTGGTGGGCCGGGTGCGCCGCACGATCCTGCGCGGCGCGGACGTCGACCTGGCCGCCCCCGCCGGGCGGCTGCTGACCCGGGGCTGAGGCTCCTGGCAGCGCGGTCCCGGCGCGAGCGCGTGCCGGGACCGTCACGCGCCGAGGGCTCCCTGGTTGCTATACTTGTATAGCAACCAGGGAGGTTCACCATGTTGGCACTGCGACTTCCGGCCGAGATCGAGGAGAGACTCGAAGCTCTGGCCAAGGAAACCGGCAGGTCGAAGAGCTTCTACGCCCGAGAGGCGATCGTCGCTCACCTGGATGAGCTGGAAGAGGTCTACATCGCCGAGAGCAGGCTTGAGGACCTGCGGGCGGGGCGGAGCGGTACGACGCCGCTCTCGGACGTGATGGACGAGTATGGCCTGGAAAGTTGAACTTCACGACGACGCCAAGCGTGAGCTGCGCAAGCTGGACGGACAGGTCGCACGAAGAATCCTCCGGTTCCTGAACGACCGGATCTCGGGCACCGAGGATCCACGCGCTCTCGGGGATGCTCTGCAGGGCAACAGGCTGGGTGACCTCTGGCGCTATCGAGTCGGGGACTATCGGATCATCGCTGACATCCAGGACGGGATCGTCACGGTTCTCGTTCTTCACGTGGGTCACCGGAGCCAGGTGTATCGGGGCTGACCACAGGGGCTCCCACTCGCAGGGCGGACATCCGTCGCGCGCGTTCGACCATCTGCCGGAGGGCGGCGTTGACGGTTTCCTCGGGGGTCGAGGTGCCCAGGACCGCGGCGGCTCTGGTCAGTGCCTCGTCGTCGATGTCGATCAGGGCTATGCTCACGGAGGCCTCCCGGCGTTCGATCTCTGACCACCCTAGGGATGCCGGGTCGATCGCAGTGCGCAATCCACGGACTGGTGGCCCCGGCGCGCGGTCGCGCGCCGGGGCCACGGGTGTGGGCGGGGGCAGCCNCCTCCTCGCCGATGATGCGGTACGGGCAGTCGGCGTAGTCGAGCAGGCGCAGGACGGCCTCCCGGTTACGCGCGGTCTCCCGGTCGATCACCGAGGACGGCGGGTAGAAGCCGCCGCCCCAGTAACTGCTCGGGTACATCTCGTAGGTGAAGTTGACGATCCGCTGGTCGCCCCACAGCCAGTCGTTGATCGTCCCGTCCGTCACGTACAGGTCGCTGGACTGCTGGGGCGTGTACCCGTTGGCCTGGGCCATGTGCGTGCCCAGTGCCGCGTGGGTGTCGTACTCGTCGCGGTTCATCCCGTTGGTCACCTCGTCGTAGGTGTAGCCGAACGGCCACAGGATGAGCTCGCTGTAGGTGTGGAAGTCGATCGCGGACGTGATCTGCTGCTCGCCGCCGACCACCCGGCCGCGCACGAAGTCGGCGACCGCCGAGACCTCGGGGGCGGACTCGGGGTAGGCGCCCCGGTAGGTCGAGCTGGACGTGCTGCCCGACGAACCGCCGCAGCAGCCCCAGTTGTAGTCCCAGTTGCGGTTCAGGTCCGTGCCGACGTAGGACGAACCCGCGTTGGGCTGCCGGTTCTTGCGCCAGTACCGCCACGACGAGCCCGCCATGTCGTACTCGGCGCCGTCGGGGTTGACGTTGGGCAGGATCCAGATCTCCCGGTTGTCCACCAGGTCGGTGATCCTGGCGTCGGAGCCGTACTCGCTGGTGAACAGCTCCATCAGGTACACGGCCATCTCGACCGTCAGGTGCTCGCGGGCGTGCTGCGAGTGCGTGAACAGGACCTCGGGCTCGTCCTCGTCCGAGCCGACGTTGTCGCTGATCTTGACCGCGATCAGCTCACGCCCCTGGTAGGAGTACCCGTAGACCGACTGGGCGGCGATCCCGGGGTTCTGGGCGGTCACCTGGTCCACGACGTCCCGCAGTTCCGCGTACGTGGTGTACCCGTTGTCGGGGGCGAGCTGCGTGGTGGGCGGGGCGAACTCGGTGACCTCGTACCCGAGGTCGTCGATGGCCTCGACGCTCTCGGAGGTCGCGGTGACGAGCACCGTGTCGGCGCTGATGTCGTCGATCGCCGCGCCGGTCGAGGCGATCTCGGTCCGTTCCTGGGCGGTCGACACGCCGCTGACCTCGTACAGCGCGGGGTCGTCGGCGGACTCGGCGCTGACGGGGCTGAACAGTCCGAGGACCAGCGCGCCGATCGCGAGGGGGGTGAGGATTCTTCGGGGGGTGGGGGAACGCATGACACTGCCTCCGTGGAGCGGGGGGTGAGGCATCGGGCATTTGGCGTCATTGCTAAATAAAGCCGCAAATGCTGTCAATCCGTCTAACTGAGCGTGTCCATCGGAGCGGAACGCCTGGTTTGACGCCTTCGGCAGGTGGGGCCCGCTTCCCGAGGCGGCCGACGGGCACACACCGTGGCCGGATGTGGCCACAGTGTGCACGGGGCGCACACCCCCGGCGGTCGGCGCGCGGACCCTTTCGAGGCCCGTCCGCGAGCCCGCCGGAGGCGGCTAACCGACCGGTGCCCGCGCCGGCGTCCAGCCGATCGCGGCCCCGGTCCCGGACGTGTGCCCGAACGCGAACTCCTGGTCCGCGTCGGCGGTGCCGATCAGCGCGTGGACGGCCCTGGTGAGGCGGTCGACGTCGAACCGGTCGCCGGGTTGCAGCGGCACCCCGACGTCCTCCCGGGCGCTCGCGGCGGCACCCAACAGCCGCGCGGCGAGCACACCGTCCCCCTCGGCGGCGGCCACGCCCGCCAACCCCTCCAGGGAGAAGGCCACCGCGCGGGGATCATCACTCTGGCGGGCGTATTCCAGCCCCTCGGCGTGCCGCTCCCGCGCCGCCCGCGGGTCCCCGCGCATCTCGGCGCAGAATCCCAGTTCGGCCAGGGTGAAGGCCAGTCCCGGCCGGTAGCCGTCCTCCCGGTGGCTGGCCAGGACCGCGGAGAAGTGCTCCTCAGCCTCGTCGACGCGCCCGCGTCGCCGCGCGCTCAATCCCAGACCCACGCGGGCGAACCGCGCCCGATCAGACAGGCCCTGCTCGGTGGCCACGGCGATGGCGCGGCGGTTGGCCTCGTCCGATGCGTCGAGGTCCCCGTTGAGCAGGTGGACCCGCGCGATCCGGGTGTGCTCCTCGACCACCGACGGCCACAGGCCGATCCGCTCCGCCTGGTCCAGCGCGTCGCGGTGCAGCCGCGCCGCCTCCGCGTAGTCGCCCTCGATCCCGGCCAGCACACCGAGCAGGTTGCCCGCGCGAACCCGCCCCCAGGGTTCGCCCAGCTCCTCGAACAGCGACAGGCTCTCCCGCCCGTCGCGCCCGGCCTCGGCCAACTCGCTGCGCCGCAGCGCCCGCCAACCGCGCATGTGCAGGGCGAAGGCCCGCCACCACTGGTCCGACCGGGCCTCGAAGATCGCCAGGGCCGCCGCCAAATGCTCGTCCGGCAGCTCCAGGCGCGTCCCCTCCAGCTCCGCCGTGCGCGTCATGAAGACCAGGACCGTGCGGGCCCGGGCGAGCGCGACGGGGTCCGGCAGCCGTGCCGCCAGGTCGATCGCGGTCCGGGCCGTCTCCATCGCCTCCGGAGCGGGGGCGTCCGCGAAGGACAGGGCGGCGTGCCAGAGCAGTCCGGCGGCGCGGTCGGCGTCGGCGGCGTCACCCGCCGCGGCCAGGGCCAGAGACAGCAGACGGTGTCCCTCTCGGTAGCGCCCGCGCAGGTACCAGTACCAGCCGAGGGAGCCGGTGATGCGCAGGGCCAGCCCGGCCTCCCCCCGGGCGGCGGCCCCCTCCACGGACGTGCGCAGGTTCGTCGTCTCGTGGTCCAGCCGTTCCAGGTGGCGCCCGTGTTCGCCGCCGGGGCCGAAGAGGCGCGGCTCGAACCGCGCGGCCTCCTCGGCCAGGTGCTCGGCCAGCGCGCGCATGGCCGCGGTCTCCTCACCGGCGTCGACCAGCCGCTCTCGCGCGAAGGCCCGGATGGTCTCCAGCAGCCGGTACCGGGTGGAGGGCGGGTCCGGCTCGGCCACGACCAGGGACCGGTCCACGAGCGAGGCGAGCAGCCCGGCCACGCTCGGGCGCCCGAGCGCGGGTGCGCCCTCGGGGGAGAGGCCGGCGATCGCCTCCGCCTCGTCCAGGTCGAACGGCCCGGCGTGCACCGACAGGCGGCGCAGGACGGCCCGCTCCTGGTCGTCGAGCGTCTGCCAGCTCCAGTCCACCAGGGCGTGCAGGGTGCGCTGGCGTTCGTGCAGGCCAGGGCCCGCGCTGCCCAGGACCTGGAAACGGTGGTCCAGGCGGGCGGCCAGCTCGTGTACGCCGAGGGAGCGCACCCGGGCCGCGGCCAGTTCCAGGGCCAGCGGCAGTCCGTCCAGGTGGCGGCAGATCGCGGCGACGGCGGCGGCGTTGTCCGCGTCCACCGTGAACTCGGGCAGGGAGGCGGCCACCCGCTGGGTGAACAGTTCGGCAGCC
>NZ_ANBC01000455.1 GCF_000341125.1 Nocardiopsis lucentensis DSM 44048
GTTGGGCCACCAGCTCGGCGACGGGGCCGATCACGTGCTCGCAGTTGTCGAGGACCAACAGGCCGGAGCCCAGGCAGCGACCGAGACGGGGTACCGAGGAGTGTTGGCCGGGGGAGCATCCCTCGTCGGACAGGCCGACGGTGATCGCGATGTCCTCGGCGACGCCCTCGGGGGTGGTGGTGTCGGCGTCACGCCCGGCGAGTTCGACGAACCACACGGGGGAGGAGGGCGAGAGGGCGGGGCGCACGGAGGCGAGCGCGAGTGTCGTCTTGCCGACCCCGCCCGGGCCGACGAGCGTGACCAGACGGAACCGCTCCATGTCGCGGCGGAGCCGCGTCACGGACTCCTCCCGTCCGATGACCTCGGTGAGCGGCGCGGGCACGTTCCCCGGGAACCGGGGCGGCGCCGCCGCGACCGTGGCGTGGTCGTCCGTTCGCCGGGCCGGTGCGGTGTCCGCGGTGACCCTCTCCCCCGCTCGCCCGCCATCGGAGCGGGCGAGCGCGGCGTCTTGGGCGAGGATGTCCTGGTGCAGCCGGACCAGCTCGGGACCGGGGTCCACCCCCACCTCGTCGGACAGCAGCTCGTGTATCCGCCGGTAGCTCTCCAGCGCCTCGGACTGCCGCCCGGCCCGGTACAGCGCCAGCATGTGGGCGGCGCGGAGGCGTTCGCGCAGCGGTTCGCGCTCCACGAGCTCGTCGAGTTCGGGGATGAGCGTGGCGTCCTCACCCAGATCGAGCCGGGCCCGGGCCCGGTCCTCCACCGCCGACAGCCGTTGTTCCTCCCAACGCGCGACCGCCGCGCGCGTGAACGGGGCGTCCGCGTGGTCGGCCAGGGCGGGGCCGCGCCACAGTCCAAGGGCCTGACCGAGGATGTCCGCGGCCTCGGCGGGCGCGGCGCCCCGCGCGCGAGCCACCAGCTCCTCGAACCGGTCCGCGTCCACCTGTTCCGCGTCGACCCGCAGCCGGTACCCAGCCGGGCCGGACTCCACGCGGGCCCGGTAGCCGGATTCCGCCCCGTCCAGGGCGCGCCGCAGCCGCGACACTGCTGTCTGGAGCGCGGCGGCCGGGGCGGTCGGCGGGTCCTCCCAGAGGTCCAGGCTGAGCCGGTCGGCGGAGACCCACTTTTCCCGATGGACGAGCAGGTGGGCCAGGAGCGCGCGCACCTTCGCGCCGGGGACGGTGACGGGCGCGCTGTCATCGGTCCAGACCGCCAGCTGCCCCAACACGCCGAATCGCATGTGAGGCAGCTTATCCGGACGAAGCGGCTATGTCCGTCGGCGGCGCTGTGAGGAGGCGGACAGCGACGGACAGCGGACGGCAAGGGGATGGTGAGCGCCCCTCCCTAACGTGGGTGTCGTCAACGAGGGGCGGCGCCCCGCACACGATCTGGAGATGACATGAGCGACCTGTTCACCCCCGTCACCGTCGGCCGCGACGAACTTCCCAACCGCCTCTTCATGGCCCCGATGACCCGGTCCCGGGCGGACGAGGAGGGCCGCGTGGACGACCTGGTGGCCGAGTACTACGCCCAGCGCGCCTCCGCCGGCCTGATCATCACCGAGGGCACCCAGCCGAGCGTGCGCGGCCAGGGCTACATCAACACCCCCGGACTGCACTCCGCCGAGCAGGTCGAGGCGTGGCGGAAGGTCACCGACGCCGTCCACGCCAAGGGTGGCCACATCTACGCCCAGATCATGCACACCGGCCGCATCGGTCACCCGAGCCTGTACCCCGACGGCGGCCTGCCGGTCGCACCCTCGGCGATCGCCTCCGGCCTGTCCCTGTTCGACGGTTCCGGGATGGTCCCCCACCCGGTCCCGCGTGAGATGACCTCCGCCGACATCGCCGAGGCGCTGGACGACTTCGTCTCCGCCGCCCGCAACGCGATCACCGCCGGGTTCGACGGAGTGGAGCTGCACGGAGCCAACGGCTACCTCATCCACCAGTTCCTCGCTGACGGCGCCAACCAGCGCACCGACGAGTACGGCGGCAGCGCGGAGGCCCGGGCCCGGTTCGCGGCCGAGGTCGTCGCGGCCGTCGCCGACACCATCGGCGCCGAGCGCACCGCCCTGCGCGTCTCTCCCGGAAACACCTTCAACGGCATCACCGAGACCGACTCGCTCGGCCAGCACCTGGCGCTCCTGGACGCCATCCCGAACCAGTCCGAGTTGGCGTTCCTGCACGTCGCGGGGATGGGCCCGCGTGAGCACGCCGAGCGCCTGCGCAAGGAGTGGGCGGGCACCTTCGTCTACAACCCGGCCGCGGGCATGGACACGGCCGCCGCGTCCGCGGTGCTGGAGGAGGGGCTGGCCGACGCGGTGGCCCTGGGCGCCGCCTGGCTCGCCAACCCCGACCTGGACGCCCGGATCAAGGAGGGAGAACCCCTCAACGAGCCCGACTCCACCACCTTCTACGGCGGCGACCACCGC
>NZ_ANBC01000456.1 GCF_000341125.1 Nocardiopsis lucentensis DSM 44048
CGAGTGACGGGAAGGCGCGGCGGCGCCCGGTCGAACCGGGCGCCACCGCGCCGCGTCAGGGGACGGTCACTCCTTGGTGTCGTCGACGGCCTCCGGTCCCTCACCCCGGTAGGCCGCGCCGGCCTGGTCGGTGTACTTGGCCTCGCCCGGACCGGCGCTGCCGATCTCGGTGGCGTCGATGTCGGCCGGGGTGGTCTTGGCGGCCCCCCGTCCGACCACGTTGAAGCAGATGTTGAGCAGCACCGACACCAGGGCGGCGCCGATGATGCCGGAGTGGGCGATCATCTCCACGGACTCGGGCAGGAAGGCGTAGAAGGTCGGGTAGGCGAGCGGGATGACCGCCACGCCCATGGACGTCGCGACCAGCACCAGGTTGAGGTTGTTGGTGAAGTCGACCTTGCCGAGGGTCTTGACGCCGCTGGCGGCCACGCTGCCGAAGAGCACGAGTCCGGCACCGCCCAGGACGGGGGTGGGCAGCGCGGCCATCACACCACCCAGGACCGGGAACAGGCCGAGCGCCAGCAGGATGACGCCGCCCGTGGCCACGACGAATCGGCTGCGGATGCCCGTCAGCGCCAGCAGCCCGATGTTCTGGGCGAAGGAGCTGGTGGGCGTGGCACTGAAGACGGGGCCGATGATCGAACCACTGACGTCGGCGCGCAGACCGGCGGAGATGCGCTTGGCGTCCACCTTCGACCCGGTGATCTCGCCGACCGCGATGATGTGCGAGGCGCCCTCGGTCAGGACCACCAGCATGATGACGCACATGGTGAGGACGGCGGCGAGCTCGAAGCGGGGCGCGCCGAAGTAGAAGACCGAGGCGGGGTTGAAGACGATGTCGGCCTCGCCGACCCGGCTGAAGTCGGCCATGCCGAACGGCACCGCCACCAGCGTGCCCGCGACCAGGCCGAGGAGCACGGACAGGCGTCCCCAGATGCCTGGGAGCACGCGGGAACAGACGAGGATGATCACCAGGGTGACCCCGGCGAGCGCGAGATTGGCCAGCGGGGCGGCGGCCACCGTCGACCCGTCCTCCATGGTCCGGGTGCCCCCGTCCATGATCCAGCGGGCGGCGACCGGCATCAGGCTGACCCCGATGACGGTGATGATCGTGCCGGTGACGATCGGGGGGAAGAAACGGATCAGCTGCCCGAAGAACGGCGTCATGACCAGGGCGAAGACCCCGGCGGCCATCGAGGCGCCGAAGGCCACGGGCAGGTTCTCCCCGTTCGACCCGGCCGCCAGGGAGGTGATGGCGCTGACCGGGACGAAGGAGCAGGCGACCACGATCGGCATCTGCGCGCCGACGCGCCTGTGCCCGACCGTCTGGAGGAGGGTGGCGATCCCCGCTGCCAGGAGCGCGCCGCTGACGAGGATGCCCATGGCGGCGGGCTCGTTCGCGAGTCCAGCGGCGGCGCCGATGACCAGGGCCGGTGCCACCGCACCGGCGTACATGGTGAAGATGTGCTGCAACGCGTAGACGACCTGCAACCGCAGCGGGAGCTTCTCGTCCTCAGCGCGGGCGGGGGAGGTACCGCGCCGGAGGCGTCCGTTGAGGGTGGTAGCCCATCCCTTCGCGAAGCGCCCGAGGGCGTTGGAGGGCGACGGGTGGGCTGAGGCGTTCGTTGTGGCCGAGTCCTTCGCGGACGGACTGTTCGACATGGCCAGTTTCCAGCCTTTGCGATTGTTGGCCACCGGCGGGGGTGGCCGCTCTCTCGGGCCCGTGGGCCCGGTGATGTCCACCGGTACGGCGGTCCGTGTCCGGGTACGCCGAAGAGCGGTGCGTCAGCCGCGTGCGCGCGCGGCTAGCGAGGCGCCGTCGCCTCGGGCGGTGCTTCCCGCGGTGCGGGGCGGGGAACAGGGCCGGGGCCCGACCGGCTATGAGGGCACGCGTGGCGGACACATACTCTGCTGCCCGACGGGCGGCATCCACCACGTACGCCCTGACGGGCCCCGGGGCTCGGGCTCCTTACACGAAACCGGGGACGGCCTTCCAGGCGTCACCGGCGTCGGGAGCGTCGTCGCGCTCGACCGTGGCCTCGATCTTGCCGTAGGGGCGGTCGGCGGCGAAGAAGACCTCGTTCGGGTTGTCCAGGCCGAACGGTGACAGGTCCACCAGGAAGTGGTGGTTGTTCGGCATGGAGAACTTGATCTCGGCGACCTCGGGGTGCGCCTCCAGGACGGCCCTGCCCATCTCGTACAGGGTCTGCTGGAGGGCGAGGCTGTGCGTCTCGGCGAACGCCTCCAGGCAGATGGCGCGGATGGAGGAGTAGAGCTTGTCGAACTCCAGGTCGGTGCCGACGTAGCGCCAGCGGGCGGTGACGTCCGTGGCCAGGATCCGGTCGTCCGTCTCCTTGAGGGTGGTGTACTTCGTCTTCGGGTAGCCGTGGAACTCGGACCCGGTGGACTTGAGGACGGTCAGGCCCTCGAAGCCGGATACCACCCACTCCTTGTCGCCGTCCTTGTTGACCACGGTGGTGCGGGTCTCGGCGCCGTTGCGGGAGAAGGCGTGGTCGTGCGGGCCGTGCGAGGTGGCGATGCGGTCCCAGGAGTACTCCTGGATCTCCTGGCGGGCGCCGTACACATAGTCGTGCTCGTCGACGAAGTGGCGCGCCAGCCTGAGCGCGAAGTCCTCGATGGCGCCGACGCCGCCCCACTCCTTGGCCTTGGCGTAGACCGTGTTCTTCTGGGTGTCGGTCGGCAGGCACTTGCTGTTGTCGCCGACGGTGTGGACGGTCTCCAGGTCCCCGCGCAGCTGCGAGGTGACGTTGACGTCCTTGATCTGGTGGACCGCGGTGTCGCGGTTGACGTGGACGAGGCGGACCTCGGCCTTGCCGTACTGGTTGTCTCCGAGTCGGATACCCATCAGGGCGTACTCCATTTCATGTGTGTACATGAAGTCGTCGTTTCGCGCCGGGCGCCGCGCGCCCGCGCCGTGCGCACGAGGGAGGACCGCTGTGGACATGCGGAAGGACCTGTCACGCACTCGAAGAGGGTCGTGTGCCTAGGACTGTCGGAACTCGGGCGTGTCGCGCTCCCTTCGGTCAGTGTTCCCCGACGGGCTCGTCGGCCCGCGCCGATCCGGCTAGGAACCCCGGTAGGTCGAGTAGGCGAACGGGCTCAGCAGGAGCGGCACGTGGTAGTGCGCGTCCTCGTCCGCGAGGTCGAAGACGATGGTGACCTCGGGGTAGAAGCCCTTCTGTTCGGTGGCCGCGAAGTAGGCCGCGGTGTCGAAGACGACGCGGTAGTACCCGGCGGAGAGCTGCTCGGGCCCCAGGTCGGGTACGCGCCCGTCGTCGTTGGTGCGGCCCTCGGCGACCGTCTTCCAGGAGGTGCGCTCCGCGTCGGTGGCGGCCTCCAGGCGGACCGGGACGTCACGGGCGGGCCGGCCCAGCGACGCGTCGAGGATGTGTGTGGTCACGTGGCTCATGCGGCGTCCAGGAGTTTCTCGAGTCGGAGTCCGGAGATCTTGCGGAGTTCCTCCGCGACCACCCGCAGTTCGCCGGGAAGGTCGTTGTCGAGCCGTCCGACCAGGTCGGCCAGGAGTTCACGGCTGGACCGGCCGCTGGCGCAGACCAGGTAGATCTGGCCGAACCGGCCCTCGTACTCGCCCTGGGCGAACTCGAAGATCCGCTGGACACGCAGTGAGGCGTCGTCGGAGTCGGCGGCGAACGCGGACTGCTCACCGCGCGACCACCGCGCCTCGGTTCCCTTCCCCCGGGCCTTCTCCCCGATGCGCGGGTGGCGGGCCAGCGCGGAGGCGACCTCGTCTTCCGTGATCTCCCGCGCGTGCTTGTCGGCGAGTTCGGTGAGGGTGCGCCGGTCGGCGTAGGGCGCCTGCTCGGCCACGGCGTCGACCCAGCGGTCGATGTCGAGGCACTGGGCGAGCTCGACGCGCAGATCCGCCCGTGACAGGGCGTTCAGGCGCGCCAGACCCGGATCGGTGGCCCCGTCCGGCTCTCGCGCGTTGGTCTCGGGCATCTGTTCTCTCCCCTGTCCGGTGGGTGCGGTGACTCCCGTGAGGGGTCCCTACCCGCTCACGTCACTTGGATGTTCCCACAGATCCACCGGGTGTTTTTCGTAGTGCAGAGGGATGTTTCCGTATGGCGGATGGAGGGACTCTAACTCCAGACCGTGTGATCTTGTCAACACTGGCAAGGGGTGATTGTCGAAAAAGTCCGATTTTCGTGCGCTCGCACGAAGATCAGGCGATCTTCCCGGTGGGGCGAGCGGGATGGGTGGCGCGGGAGGGGGTCGGGGGTGTTCTCCGGGCGGGTTCTCGGTGGCCGGGTCCGCGTCCGGTGGTTGACAAGGTCACGCCAGGGCCGCACACTCAGACTATTCCTTCAAGCGAAAACTACTTTCCGCAATGCGGAACACAAGGTGACGGAGGCCAGCCATGAGCCACGCGTTGGGCTACACGGTGAACTGCTCGCTGCTGTTCACCGAGCTCCCCATCAACGAACGCCCCAAGGCCGCGCGCGACGCGGGCTTCCACGCGGTGGAGTTCTGGTGGCCGTTCGAGAGCGCGACGCCCGCGCAGGACGAGATCGACGCCTTCGTCTCCGCGATCGACGACGCCGGCGTTCGGCTGAGCGGCCTCAACTTCTTCGCCGGGGCCCTGCCCGGCCCGGACCGCGGCGTCCTGTCCCAGCCCTCCCGCAGTGACGAGTTCACGGCCAACATCGAGGTCGTCGCGCGCATCGCCGAGCGGACCGGCACCACGGGCTTCAACGCCCTCTACGGGCTGCGCCAGGAGGGCGTCGACCCGGCCGAGCAGGACCGCCTGGCCCTGGAGAACACGGTCGCGGCGGCCCACGGCGTGGCCAAGGTCGGCGGGACCGTCCTCGTCGAGCCGATCAGCGGCTCCGAGGACTACCCGCTCAAGACGGCCGCCGACGCCCTCGCGTTCATCGCCGAGGTGAAGGAGGCCGGGGCCGCCAACGTCGCGCTCCTCGCCGACTTCTTCCACCTGGCGGTCAACGGCGACGACGTGGCCGCGGTCGTGCGCGACCACGCCGCCGAGTTCGGCCACATCCAGATCGCCGACGCGCCCGGCCGCGGTGAGCCCGGCACCGGTTCGCTGCCCCTCGACGAACTCCTCACCGACGCAGAGGCCCGCGGCTACCGCGGCCTGGTCGGCCTGGAGTACAAGCCGACCGTGCCCTCCCCGGAGAGCTTCGGCTGGCTCAAGCGCTGACCAGCGCGTCCCAGACGGGCGGTCACCAGCCCACGGTGACCGCCGGCGGGCCGTCCGCCCCGTACGCCCTCGGGGCGGGGGGCCCCACCCAGCTCGCTTTCGACCCACCCGCCAACGACAGCCACGAAAGGGGCGGACATGCCCGCCAACAGCAACATCGCCTTCATCGGACTCGGCATCATGGGTCTGCCCATGGCCACCAACCTGGTCAAGGCCGGGTACAGCGTCACCGGCTACAACCTCGACCAGGCCGCCATCGACAAGCTCGTGGCGGGTGGCGGTAAGGGCGCGGCCAGCATCGCCGAGGCCGTCGCCGGCGCCGACGTCGTCATCACGATGGTCCCGGACTCCCCGCAGGTGGAGGAGGTCCTGGTCGGCGAGGGCGGCGTCTACGACAACGCCAAGGCCGGCGCCCTGGTCATCGACATGAGCAGCATCCGCCCGGACGTGACCCGCACCCTCGCCGAGACCGGCGCCGAGCGCGGCTTCCGCGTCCTGGACGCACCCGTCTCCGGCGGTGAGGCGGGCGCCATCGAGGCCAAGCTGTCCATCATGGTCGGCGGCGGCCAGGAGGACTTCGACACGGCCAAGCCGATCTTCGACGTCCTGGGCACCACCCCGGTCCTGGTCGGCCCCAACGGCGCCGGTCAGACCGTCAAGGCCGCCAACCAGCTCATCGTCGCGGGCAACATCCAGCTCGTGGCCGAGGCGCTCGTCTTCCTGGAGGCGCACGGCGTCGACACCGAGGCTGGTCTGGAGGTCCTCGGCGGCGGGCTCGCGGGCAGCACCGTCATGGCGCGCAAGGGCGAGGCCATGCGCAAGCGCGAGTTCCAGCCGGGCTTCCGTATCGCCCTGCACGACAAGGACATGAAGATCGTGACCACCGCCGCCCGCGAGGCCGGCGTGGCGATTCCGCTGGGCGCCCAGGTGGCCCAGTTCGTCGGCGCCCTCAAGCACCAGGGCCACGGCGGGCTCGACCACTCCGCGCTGCTGAAGATCGTCGAGCAGCTCTCCGGCCGCACCGAGTAACGGCCACCTGGCAATGGGCTTCCGCCGGCGG
>NZ_ANBC01000457.1 GCF_000341125.1 Nocardiopsis lucentensis DSM 44048
GGCGGCCTCGGGTGTTGGCCGCACCCTGGGTCCCGCCGGCGGAATCCGTCAACCCCCCTAGCACTGAAGGGTTCGCTTCAAATGGTACAGATGCCCGCGATGAACGCTGTCATCGAGGTCCTCAAGGACGAAGGCGTGGACACCGCGTTCGGTTGCCCCGGCGCCGCCATCCTGCCCCTCTACAAGGCGATGGAGGACGTCGGTGGCATCGAGCACCTGACCGTCCGCCACGAGGAGGGCGCCACCCACATGGCGGACGGGTGGTCGCGCACCACCGGCAAGGTGGGTGTGGCCATCGGCACCTCCGGCCCCGCCGGCACCAACATGATCACCGGCCTGTACACGGCGATGGCGGACTCCGTCCCGATCGTCTGCATCACCGGCCAGGCCATGACCTCCCTCCTGGACAAGGAGGGCTTCCAGGCGGTCGACATCGTCGAGATCGCCAAGCCCGTCACCAAGTGGGCCGTGCAGATCAGGGAGGCGGCCACCGCACCCTGGATCTTCCGCGAGGCCTTCCGCGTCGCCCAGGAGGGCCGTCCCGGTCCCGTCCTGGTCGACATCCCGCTGGACGTCGCCAAGCAGGTCATCGAGTACGACCCCGCCATCGACGCCCCGCTGAGGATCAACTCCGTCGAGCCGCACCAGCCGCGCGTCGAGCGCGCCCTGGACATGCTCCTGGCCGCCGAGCGCCCGCTGCTGCTGGCCGGCGGCGGTGTGATCCTGTCCGAGGCCTCCGAGGAGCTCAAGGAACTCGCCGAGTACCTGAACGTCCCCGTCCAGGTCACGCTGATGGGCAAGGGCTCCTTCGACGAGGACAGCCCGCTGTACTCCGGCATGACCGGTGTCCAGACCTCCCAGCGCTACGGCAACGCCTCCTTCCTGGAGTCGGACCTGGTCCTGGCGGTCGGCGCGCGCTTCGGCGACCGCCACACCGGCCAGATCGACGTCTACCGGGGCGACCGCACGTTCATCCACGTCGACATCGAGCCCACCCAGATCGGCCGGGTCTTCGAGCCGGACCTGGGCGTGGTCTCCGACGCCAAGCTGTTCCTGTCCGCGCTCCTGGAGGCCGCCAAGGCCCGGGGCGAGAAGGCCGAGGTCCAGCCGTGGGTCGACCGCGTCGGTGAACTCAAGCGGACCATGACCCGCCGCGAGGACTTCGACAGCGTGCCGATCAAGGCGCCGCGCGTCTACAAGGAGATCAACGAGGTCTTCGACGCCGACACCTACTTCGTCACCGCGATCGGCCTCTACCAGATCTGGGGTGGTCAGCACCAGAAGGCCTACAAGCCGCGCCACTACCAGATCTGCGGCCAGGCGGGCCCGCTGGGCTGGGAGATCCCGGCCGCCATCGGCGTCAAGAAGGCGCTCAAGAACACCGAGCCGGACGCCGAGGTCGTCGGCATCGTCGGCGACTACGGCTTCCAGTACATGGTCGAAGAGCTGGCCGTCGCCGCCCAGTACAACGTCCCGTACGTGATCATCATGATCAACAACGAGTACCTGGGCCTCATCCGCCAGGCCTCGATCCCGTACGAGATGAACTACCAGGTCGACATCCACTACGACGAGTTCGGCACCGACAACGTCAAGATCATGGAGGCCTACGGCTGCTCCGGCCGCCGGGTCGCCGACCCGAACGACATCCGGGAGTCCCTGGAGTGGGCGCGCAAGGAGGCCAAGGCCACCTCGCGTCCGGTCCTGGTCGAGATCATGATCGAGCGCGAGGCCAACACGCCGCACGGACCCTCGATCGACGCGGTCAAGGAGTTCGAGCCCCTGCCGGAGGCCTGAGCCTCCAGGGGCCCGTCCCCTCCGGGGAATGAACAGACGGGCGTCGCGGTCGTAGTGAACGGGGTACGGCCGCGACGCCGCCATTCTCAGACGACGCCGCTGTTTCCATTGACGGAGGGGACCAGGTCACGCGACACGTGTCCCAGAATGTGGACGCCGGGTACCAGCATTCCGGAACACTCTGCTAGCGTGACGACCACTATGCTGCGCGAGCTGCTTCTCCTTAGTGGCCGCGGCGGGGGTCGTTAGACGGTCGGCTCCCTCGCCGCGGGACTTCGGCTTGCCCTGGTCGGCCACTGACCTCACGCCAGCACATCCTTCGAGGAGACACCCGATGGTGCCGCAGCAGCAGCCCAGCTCCATGCCCTTCCAGCGTTACCAGCCCTTCAAGCCGGTCGACCTGCCCGACCGCACGTGGCCGTCCAGGACCATCACCGAGGCGCCCCGGTGGCTGTCCACGGACCTGCGCGACGGCAACCAGTCGCTGATCGAGCCGATGGACAACGCGCGCAAGCGCGAGATGTTCGAACTGCTGGTCAAGATGGGCTACAAGGAGATCGAGGTCGGCTTCCCCGCCGCCAGCCAGACCGACTTCGACTTCGTCCGGTCCCTGATCGAGGACGACCTGATCCCCGACGACGTCCAGATCTCCGTGCTGACCCAGGCCCGCGAGGACCTGATCGAGCGCACCGTACAGAGCCTGGTCGGCGCCAAGCGCTCCACCGTGCACCTGTACAACGCCACCGCCCCGACCTTCCGCCGCGTGGTCTTTCGCGTCGACCGCGACCAGTGCAAGGACATCGCCGTCGAGGGCACCCGGCACGTCATGCGCTTCGCCGAGCAGTACCTGGGCGAGACCGAGTACTTCGGCTACGAGTACTCGCCCGAGATCTTCGTCGACACCGAACTGGACTTCGCCCTGGAGGTCTGCGAGGCGGTCATGGACGTCTGGCGGCCGGGCCCGGGCCGCGAGATCATCCTGAACCTGCCCGCCACGGTCGAGCGCGCCACCCCCAACGTCTACGCGGACCAGATCGAGTGGATGAGCCGCAACCTGACCCGCCGCGAGCACGTGGTGGTGTCGGTCCACCCGCACAACGACCGCGGCACCGGCGTGGCCTCCGCCGAACTGGCCGTCATGGCCGGGGCCGACCGCGTCGAGGGCTGCCTGTTCGGACACGGCGAGCGCACCGGCAACGTCTGCCTGGTCACCCTGGGCCTGAACCTGTTCAGCCAGGGCGTGGACCCCCGGATCGACTTCTCCGACATCGACGAGATCCGCCGCACCGTCGAGCACTGCACCCAGCTGCCCGTGGCCCCGCGCCACCCCTACGGCGGCGACCTGGTCTACACCGCCTTCTCCGGCTCCCACCAGGACGCCATCAAGAAGGGCTTCACCGCTCTGCAGGCCGAGGCCGCCGCGGCCGGCACCCCGGTCGACGAGTACCCGTGGGACGTGCCCTACCTGCCCATCGACCCCAAGGACGTGGGTCGCAACTACGAGGCGGTCATCCGCGTCAACAGCCAGTCCGGCAAGGGCGGCGTCTCCTACATCATGCAGCGCGACCACGCGCTGGACCTGCCGCGCCGCCTGCAGATCGAGTTCTCCCGGGTCATCCAGGAGCACACCGACGCCGAGGGCGGCGAGTTCGCGGGCGAGCGGATCTGGGAGATCTTCTCCGACACCTACCTGGCCGAGTCCGGTCCGGTCGCGGTCCTGGCCCACCGGTCCACCACCGCCGAGGACGGCACGTACCGGATCGAGGCCGACGCCCGCGTCAACGGCGAGATCCGCGAGCTGACCGGCACCGGCAACGGCCCGATCTCGGCGTTCTGCGACGCCCTGACCGACGTCGACGTCAAGGTCCGCGTCATGGACTACGTCGAGCACTCGCTGGGCGGGGACGGCGACGCCCGGGCCGCCGCCTACGTGGAGGCCGAGATCGACGGGAACGTGGTGTGGGGCGTGGGCATCCACAACAGCATCACCACGGCCTCCCTGAAGGCCGTGTGCAGCGCCATCGGCCGCGCCTGATCCGCCTTCCGTCCGCCCCGGACACCCGCCNNNTCCGGGGCGGCTCCCGTCCCCGGACGGAAAACCCGTGGTGGATGTCGGGGGCCGATGGCACCATCTCCGGACATGGTGCACACCGAGATCATCCAGCGAACCCTCCGCGTCCCCCCGCCCACGGGTGCGCCCGGTGACGGCTCCGCCGCCACACGCCAGCTCGACGCCGCCCTGCTGTCGGCGGGCTTCGGGCTCACCGCCGAACTGCGCGCGCACCTGGCCGGACTCGAACCGGACGCCGTCACGCGCACGGCCCGGGTCGTCCTGGGCGCGGTCCGCGAGCTGGTCGGCGCGCACGTGGCGCACAACGTCTACTTCCGCGACTTCCCCGACAACGTTCCCGACACCCTGGAGTTCTGGACCGGGTGCCTGGCCGAGGCGCTCACCGCCCCCGACCACGGGGGACCGGTCGTTCTGCCCGACGGTACGGTCAACCTCCTCGACCTGCCGAGCTACGGCCGCTACCAGCACACCTACGCCGAGCTCGCCGCCTCGCGCGACGCCTTCGTCTCCTCGGCCAAGGACCGGTTCACCCTCCTGCACCTGGGCCGCACCCTGGAGGAGGAGGCCCGGGCGCTCTACGAGGAGCTGGCGGGCAGCACGGTCCCGTTGGGCGACACCGACCGATCCCTCCTGGCCAGGCTCGCCGACGAGCACGCCGAGGGGGAGCCGCCGAAGAGCATCCCGATCCGGGAGAACCGCGCCCTGGTCAACGCCGCCCGCGTCCGGGCCGGGCACGTCCCCGACGTCGACACCGCCACGGACGTGCTGCGGCTCGCCCAAGCCCTGTCCGACGGCGACCCGACGCTGGGCGAACCCGCGCGCCTGCGCTCCTTCCGCCGCCGTGAACGCAGGGCGCTGCTGGCCGCGCTGGACGGTGTGATCGCCGACCACCCCGACAAGCTCACCGACGTCGGGCGGCACACCGAGGCCTGGAAACGCCTCGGCGAGGGGCTGCACCCGCACGAGTACCCCCGGTGGAAGCACGCCCGTGAGGTGTTCGCCGTCGCGCGGGGCGACCGCCGTGTGCGCACGTTCAACGCGCGGGTCGAGGCCGCCTTCCTGGACGGGAACGTCGACCGGGCCCTCGCCCTGCTGTCCGGCCAGCCCGGTGTACTCGTGCGCACCCTGGACCGGCTCCTGGTCGCGGGAGGGCCGGGCTTTGGCGCACGGCTGGCCGGGGCGGTCCGCCAGCGCTGCGAGCGGGTCGCCGGACGGGTCCTGGTCGCGGCGCGCGAACAGCTCGCGGGCCGCGACGTCCCAGGGGTGGCGCGCCTGTTCGCCAACCAGAGCGCACGAGGCTGGACCGAGGCGGACGACCGTCCGCCGTTGCCGAAGGAGGACGTGGCCGCCGTGGTCGCGGCCCTGGACGCCTGTCTGGCCGAGCGGCTGCGCCGCTTCGACCTGGTCCTGGCCGACCCCGCCGTCCGGTCCGTCGCCGTTCCGCGCTCGGGCAAGGGCACGGCCAAGGGCATGGGAGTGCTGCCGCGCGGCACCGTCACGCCGGTGGAGGGCGACCGGCTGCGGTTCTTCGTCCACTGGCGGGACGCCCACCAGACCACGGACCTGGACCTGTCGGTGATGCTGCTCGACGACGACTTCGCCCCGGCGGGCCAGGTGTCCTGGACCAACCTCGAGGGGACCGGGATCGTCCACTCCGGGGACCTCGTGGAGGCCCCCGGCCCCGACGGAGCCACGGAGATGATCGACCTGGACCTGAACCGTGTCGAGGCCCGGCACGTGGTACCCGAGGTGCTGGTGTACAGCGGTGACCGGTTCGACTTCCTGCCCGAGGCGTTCTTCGGATACATGGACCGGGACGGTGAGCAGAGGGGCGTGCCCTTCGAACCCGCGACGGTGCGTGTGCGATCGGACCTGGAGGGCTCCGCCCGGGTCGTGGTCCCGCTGGTGTTCAGCCGGGGCGACGACGGGACGTGGTACGCCCGGTGGACGCACCTGTTCCTGCCGGGGGAGGAGCTGTTCAACCGGATCGACACCACGGGCGCGCCCGCGCGGCTGATGGCGCGCGCCGTCGTCGAGCGGACCTACCTCACCGTCGGCGACCTGCTGGACCTGATGGCCGAGAACGGCTCCGAGATCCGCGGGTACGAGGGGCCGCCCGCTCCGGAGGAGATCGAGGGGCGCCGGGTCGCCTACGTCGGCCTGGAACGCCCGGAGGGGCTGCCCGAAGGGGCCGAGGTGATCACCCAGACGGAACTGCCCGGTCTGCTGCCGGACGCCGTGGCCGAGGAGACGGGAAGCCCGGAGAAAACCGGATGACCCGCGTCGCGGCGGTGCGTTAGTCTGGCGGTCCGGGGCGGCATCTCGGGGCTTCCTTCCAAAACCGGGACTCACCGCGCCCCTTTTGAACCAGCCTCCGTGCACTCCACCCCGGCCCGGCCGTGGTTCATGGTGGTTCCGCGGCCTGGGGAGGCACTGGAGCGGCTTCCTTCTCCATTTCTATCTATAAGAACGCAGCCGTTCCGCTCTCCTCCCCAGCGCGCTTGGGACTCGTCCCCGTGGACCCCACGGGGGCGGTGAGGCCATGCCAGGGCTTCCTTCTCGCCCTCGAAGAGGGCTCCACCGCTCATGGATGAGTCCCGGCGCTCTCCTCACACCGAGGCGGGCACCGCTGTGGCTTCCTTCTGGCTCAGGACCATCAGCCGCCGCGCTCTCCCGCCGCACGCGAGCGGGCCGCACCCACGGGGGCGCGGCCCGTTCGTCGCGGGTAGGGCCGCTACTCCCAGCCGAACACCTGGGTCCAGGCGTTGTTGTGCTCGCCCACGCCGATCGCGACGAGACCGCAGTTGAGGATGTTGTCGCGGTGGTCCTTGCTGTTCATCCAGGCCTCCATCACCTGCTCGGCGCTGGTCTGGCCCTTGGCGACGTTCTCCGCGCCCCACGAGTCGTACCCGTGGCGTAGGGCCCGGTCGCCCGGTCCCTCGCCGTCCGGGTTCACGTGCGCCATGTAGTCGCGGGCGTCCATGTCCTCGCTGTGCTCCTGGGCGGCCGCCGTCAGCTGGTCGTCCACACGCAGCGGGCCGCAGCCGGCGTCGGCGCGCTCGGCGTTGACCAGTTGGACCACCTGGCCCTCGGCCGGTCCGCTCAGAGGAGCCGATGGGGCGTCGGAGCTCCCGTTCCCACCGCCGCCGGAACCCTCCCGTTCCGAATCGCCCTCGGAGCCGTCCTGTGTGTCCGAGTCCGCTCCGCCGTCGGCCCCTCCGGTCGCCGCGGGGGCCGTGGCCTGGGCGGTCGCGGTCCCGGCGGAGTCGGCACGCTCGGTCTCCTCTGGTGTCGTGGCCGGGGCCTCGAAGAAGTCGTCGTCGGTCGCCGCGTCGGGGGCGGCGGAGTCGTCCGCGACGGCGCTCCCGATCTGCCCGGCGGGGGAGGGGGAGGCGTCGGCCGAACCCGACGGGTCCAGCCGATCGCCCAGGTCGGTGACCAGGAGCGCTCCGGCCAGGGTC
>NZ_ANBC01000458.1 GCF_000341125.1 Nocardiopsis lucentensis DSM 44048
ATCCCCGTCCGTGAGCGTTCGCCCTGCGCCTGCCTCGGCGGCCTCGTGCCATGTCGCTCTGTACCTTCCCTGCGGGTGCGGATGGGGGGTGGCCGTGTGTCGTGGGGACGGTCACCGGGGGATCCCCGCGGCCGCGCCTGTGCGTGCGCGGCCGGGTCCTGCGGCTCCGCCTCTCGGGCCCACCCGTGTCCTCTCGTTCGACGCCGGGTGCCACTCTCGGGCCTGGGGAGCCCGTCGCGGAGCGCTTAGCGCGTGAGAGTAGAGCAAATGTCTCGAAAAGGGAATTCAAACCGTAATAAAGCTGATCATGTCCGCCCCTTGGCGGGAGGTCGGGCGTCCGGTCGGTCGGTGGCATCCGCGACAATGGGAGGGTGAGTCTCTACCGCGACGAGGGCGTCGTCCTGCGCAACCAGAAACTGGGCGAGGCCGACCGCATCGTCACCCTGCTGACCCGGCGTACCGGACTGGTCCGCGCCGTGGGCAAGGGGGTGCGCCGCACCAAGTCCCGCTTCGGCGCCCGGCTCGAACCGTGCACCCACGTCGACGTGCAGCTCTACACCGGCCGCACCCTGGACGTGATCACCCAGGCCGAGACCGTGCGCTCCTACGGTGAGGCGGTCGTCCACGACTACGCCCGCTACACCGCGGCCACCGCGATGCTGGAGACCGCAGAGAAGGTCGTCGCCGTGGAGAAGGACCCGGCGCTGCGCCAGTTCCTCCTGCTCATCGGCGCCCTCCGGGTCCTGGGCGAGGGAACGCACGACGCCCGGCTGGTGTTGGACGCCTATCTGCTCCGCTCCCTGGCCGTCGCCGGGTACGCCCCGGCCCTGGGGGAGTGCGCCCGCTGCGGGAGCCGGGGCGAGCACCGCGCGTTCGCGGTCCACGCAGGCGGTATGGTCTGCTCGGTGTGCCGTCCCCACGGCGCCGTGCACCCCTCCGTCGAGACGCTCCGCCTGATGACGGCGCTGCTCGAGGGTGACTGGGAGAGCGCGGACGCCAGCGGGGGAGGGCACCGTTCCGAGTGCAGCGGGTTGGTCGCGGCCTACCTACAGTGGCACCTGGAGAACGGAATCCGATCACTGCGGCACGTGGAGCGTTCTTGAGTCTGTTCAGCTTCGACACCGGAAACCGGCGGGAGTACACCCAGCCCGTCCCGCACCCGAGCGGGGCGCGCCCGCCGGAGCTGCCCGCCGACCTGGTGCCCAAGCACGTGGCCGTGGTCATGGACGGCAACGGGCGCTGGGCCAAGGAGCGCGGCCTGCCCCGCACCGAGGGGCACAAGGCCGGGGAGTCCTCCCTCTTCGACGTCATCGAGGGCGCCCTGGAACTGGGTGTCTCCCACCTGTCGGCCTACGCCTTCTCCACGGAGAACTGGAAGCGCTCGCCCGACGAGGTCCGCTTCCTCATGGGCTTCAACCGCGACACCATCCGACGCCGCCGCGACGAGCTGCACGCCCGCGGCGTGCGCGTGAAGTGGGCCGGGCGCTCCGGCCGACTGTGGAAGAGCGTCATCAAGGAGCTCCAGGAAGCCGAGGAGCTGACGCGCGACAACGACCGGCTCACCCTCCAGTTCTGCGTGAACTACGGTGGCCGGGCCGAGATCACCGACGCCGTGCGCGCGCTCGCGCGCAAGGCCGCCGACGGGCGGATCTCCCCGGAGAAGATCAGCGAGGACGCCATCGCGCGCGAGCTGTACGCGCCGGAGGTCCCCGACGTCGACCTGTTCGTACGTTCGTCCGGTGAGCAGCGGACCTCCAACTTCCTCCTCTGGCAGTCCGCCTACGCCGAGTTCGTCTTCCTCGACACGCTCTGGCCCGACTTCGACCGCCGCGACCTGTGGCGCGCCTGCGAGATCTACGCGCGCCGCGACCGCCGCTACGGCGGCGCCGAGCCCAACCCGGTCCCGGGGGAGGCCAGGTGAGCGCGGCGGCGGGCGCGGACGGCGCCCCGCTCGTGCGTCCGGGCATGTCCTACGTCGCGGTGGGCGACAGCTTCACCGAGGGTGTGGGCGACCCCTACCCGGACGGGGTCTTCCGGGGGTGGGCCGACCGCGTGGCCGAGCACCTCGCCGACCACGTGGGTGAGGTGCGCTACGCCAACCTGGCCGTGCGCGGCAAGCTCATGCGCCAGATCGTCACCGACCAGCTGCCCGCCGCCCTGGACATGGCGCCGGACCTGGTCTCGCTGTGCGCGGGCGGCAACGACCTGCTGCGCCCCGGCGGCGACCCCGAGCGCATGGCCCGGGTCCTGGACCACGCCGTGGGCCGGTTGCGCGCGGTCGGAAGCCAGGTCGTGCTCTTCACCGGGGTGAACGTCTCCAACGGCTACATGCGCGGCACCATCGGCCTGTTCGCCCGCTACTACATGAACGTGCGCGCGATCGCCGACGCCCACGGCTGTCTGCTCGTCGACCAGTGGTCGATGCGCGCCCTGACCGACTCCCGCGCCTGGGACGCCGACCGCCTGCACATGTCCCCGGAGGGGCACCGCAGGCTGGCGCTGCGCGTGGCCGAGGTCCTCGGGGTGCCCACCGATCGGCGCTGGGACGAGCCGTGGCCGGAGCGGGAGTCGATCAGCTGGACCCAGGCGCGTCGCGACGACCTGACCTGGGCCCGTGAGTCGCTGGCCCCGTGGATCGGCCGCCGCCTGACCGGGCGGTCCTCCGGGGACGACGTCACCGCCAAACGCCCCGAACTGACGCCGGTCACCCGGGCGACGGCCGGGCGGGCGGAGCACGGTTCGGTGTGACGTCCCCCGCAAAACCGGACAAACCATCAACCTACTGTCGCGTAACCATGGCTCAAAGTTGCATCATCGTGCACCATGAGCGGCTTTCGGAGCAGTGACCTCACGAACAGGGACATCCTGTCCTACGTGGCCCTCGGTGACAGTTTCACCGAGGGCATGAGCGACCCGTACCCGGACAGCGACAGTGTGCCCAACGGCCGCTACCGCGGCTGGGCCGACCGCGTGGCCGAGCACCTCGCCGACCACGTGGGTGAGGTGCGCTACGCCAACCTGGCCGTGCGCGGCAGGCTCATCGGCCAGATCCGGTCCGAGCAGGTGCCCCGAGCCGTCGAGATGTCTCCCGACCTGGTGACCCTGTGCGCGGGCGGCAACGACATCATCCGCCCGGGCAGCGACCCCGACCGGGTCGTGCGCGACTTCGAGGCGATGGTGTCCGAGCTCCGCG
Organism: Nocardiopsis lucentensis DSM 44048; assembly: GCF_000341125.1. Lineage (GTDB taxonomy): Bacteria > Actinomycetota > Actinomycetes > Streptosporangiales > Streptosporangiaceae > Nocardiopsis > Nocardiopsis lucentensis. Next base: position 3,194 of record NZ_ANBC01000458.1, read on the forward strand.
CCACGGGGGCGCGCGTGGTGGTCTTCACCGGCTTCGACACCAACTGGCAGCCGGTCATGCGCCACCTGCGCGGCAAGATCGCCACCTACAACATGCACATGCGCCACGTGGCGGACCAGTACGGCTGCGACGTCGTGGACGTGTGGAGCATGCGGATCCTCTCCGACGCCCGCGCGTGGAACTGGGACCGTCTCCACCTGTCGTCCGAGGGACACCGCAGGCTGGCGCTGCGCGTGTGCGAGGTGTTGGGCGTGCCGGTGGACGGCGACTGGAACGAGCCCTGGCCCCCGGCCGAGCCGCGCGACTGGCGCACCGCTCGTCAGGAGGACCTGCACTGGGCGCGTGAGTTCCTCATGCCGTGGATCCACCGCCGCCTGACCGGGCGTTCCTCCGGTGACGGTGTGCGTCCCAAGCGGCCCACCCTGGAACCCTGCCGCCGCTCCGACCGGGCGGAGTAGCCCGCCGCGCTCCCGGGATGGGGGAGCGCGGCGGTGTGGCCGGTTCCGGAGAACGGGCCCCGGTGGACTCGGGCACGGCACCATGCGGTCATGCGATGGCCGCGGACGTGGATTCCGGGCTCGGTGACGGTCGTTCTCGCGGGAGCCTGGGCTCTGCCCGGGTCCTCCCCGGCCTGGGGCTGGGCTTGAACGGGTCGTCCCAGCTGGCCGGGATCGGTTCCCCGGCCGCCGGGTGGCCGCGGCGGCGCCGGCGGCGCTTCCGGAGGCGCTGACGCTCCTGGACGGCGAGCCTCGCGATACCCTGCCGCCGTCCGTGATCTGGACTCCAGCGACGACCTTACGGGGAAGTATGCGTGCACATCCTCGACGACCCGACGGGGCTGTCAGAGCGCGCCCGGGAGCTCTTGGCCCGAACGGCGAGGCGTGATCCCGACCCACGCCCACGGGTGGCCACCGACTTCCTGAGCACACGGGACCGCACGGGGCGGACCGTGCCGGTGCCGATGAGCCTGGTGATCCGCCGGGAGGCGTTCGCGGCCCGCTTCGGCGGACTCCAGTACCACGTCCGTCGTCGAGCCGTGCTGGACGGCGGCGTCCACGAGGTCACGCGCCGGTGGGACCTCAGCCTCGGCGACCGGATGTGGCCCGACGGTCGGGAGTGGTGCTTCGACATCGTTGGAGAGCACGTCTCGTCCCCCGTGGCCTACGTGCTGCGTACCGACCGCCGCGTCGGCGTCGGCTTCGGATACGGCGACCGCTTCCAGGAGATCGCGTCGTCGACCTACCACCTGATCGAACACCACGCCCTGCTGGACCACGTGTCCCACTGGGATCCCTGGCCCGGGCCGCTGGAACCCTGGGCGCCCGGTCCCGACCGTGGCGCGATCGCCGATCACCTACTGGCCCGGATCGAGGGACTCACCGAGGCCGCTGAGGCCTCGGGGCCCTGCAATCGCTGGTTTCTGGGCGCACACGTCGCGGTCCGCGTGGCGCTCGACCACGCCGGCGAGGGACCGCGAATCCGCCGTCTCCACCTCTGGACACGCGGCGAGACCGGCCGCCGCCAGGTTCGGGCGGCACTCACCTGACCCCGGCGCCCCGGTCAGGTCAGCTCACGCCTTCGAGCAGTCGCCGCAGGTGCCGAACACCTCGACGGTGTGCGTCACCCCGGTGAACCCGTGCTTGGCGCCCACCTCGGCCGCCCACTTCTCCACGGCCGGCCCCTCGATCTCCACCGCCGTGGAGCACTTCCGGCACACCAGGTGGTGGTGGTGCTGTTCGCTGTCGCACGCCCGGTAGACGGCCTCGCCGTCGTCGGTGCGCAGCACGTCCACCTCACCGGAGTCGCTCAGCGCCTGGAGCGCCCGGTAGACGGTGGTCAGGCCGATCTTGGAACCCTCGGCACGCAGGTCCGCGTACAGGTCCTGGGCGCTGCGGAAACCGGTGGACCCGGTCAGCGCCTGGCGGACCGTCTCGCGACGTGTACTCATTGCTTCACCCTCCCCCGATCGGTCTGGGGCATCGTACCGGCCGCGTCGGCCCCCGCGGGTTCACGGGTGTCCGGCGCCCCCTTCCGTGACCGACGGTTGAGGAGACCGCCGACGGCCACCGCGACGCAGAACACCGCCAACGCCAGTATGACGATCGTGGCGCCGGGCGCCAGGTCCGCGTAGAACGCCGTCGTCAGGCCGCCGAGCGAGGAGAACAGACCGATGAGCACGGCCAGTCCCATGGTCACCCGGAAGCTGCGGGTGAGCTGCTGAGCCGCGGCGACCGGGACGATGAGCAGCGCGCTCACCATGAGCACGCCGACCACGCGCATGGCGATGACGACCGTCAGCGCCGCCGTGACCGCGAGCAGGACGCTCAGGAAGCGCACCGGGAGGCCGTGGGCCCTGGCCACCTCCTCGTCCTGGCACAGCACGAACAGTTCGCGGCCGAAGAGCGCCACGACGGCGACCACGCCGACGGCCAGGGCGCCGACGAACCACAGGTCCTGCTCCTCGACCGTGCTCACGGAGCCGAAGAGGTAGGAGGTGAGGGTGGCGTTGCTCGCCCCGGGGGTGAGGTTGATGAGCAGCACGCCACCGGCGATCCCGCCGTAGAACAACAGAGCCAGGGCCACCTCGCCGCTGGCCCGGGTGCGCACCCGCACCAGCTCCATGAGGATGGCGCCCAGGGTCGCCACGACGGCCGCCGTGAGCACGGGGGAGGTACTGGTGAGCAGGCCCAGGGCGACCCCGGTGAGCGCCACGTGGCCGATGCCGTCGCCGAGCAGCGCCAGACGGCGCTGGACGAGGAACGTGCCGATGACCGGTGTGACCAGTCCCACGAGCACGGCGGCGATGAGTGCCCGCCGCATGAACTCGTACTGGAGCAGTTCAGTCACGTCCGGGCACCTCGAGTCGGATCAGGTCCGCGGGCGCGCCGTCCGTGGCGGCCGCCGCGCGCGGGTCGGGGTCGTTGGGGTCGGGGTGGGGGTGCTGGTGCTCGTGGCCGGGCCGGGCACAGGCGCCGGTCGCCGCGGGGGCGTCCCCGTCGTGGACGACGCGCCCTGAGCCGAGGACGACGGAACGTTCGATGACGTCCTCCAACGGCCCCAGTTCGTGCAGCACCAGGACCACGGTGGACCCCCGGTCGCGCAGGTGGGCGATGGTCCTGGCGAGGGCGATCTGGTTCTCCGCGTCCACACCCGCCATGGGCTCGTCCATGACGAAGGTGTCGGGGCGCCCGGCCAGGGCGCGGGCGATGAGCACCCGCTGCTGCTGTCCGCCGGAGAGCTCGCGTACCGCGTCGCGCGCACGGTCGGCCAGGCCGACCGCCTCCAGGGCCTCGTGCACGGCGGCGCGGTCGGAGCGGCTCGGGAAGAGGGACAGGCGGCCGCGCGCGGCGACCTGGCCGGAGGCGACGATCTCGCGCACCGTGGCGGGGACGGCGCCGCCGGCGGTGNGCGGTGTGCCGTGCAGGAGGACCTCGCCCGAGGTGAGCGGCACGATGCCGAGCATCGCGCGCATCAGTGTCGACTTGCCCGAGCCGTTGGGGCCCAGCACGGCCGTGGTCCGGCCCGCGGCCACGTCGAGGCTCAGGCCGTCGAGGACGGGGTCGCCGTCGTAGGCGACGCGGGCGTCGACGATCTGGAAGGCGGGTGGAGTCTGGGCTCCGCCCCGTGTGATCTGGTCTGACACGGTTTCAGTATGGAGAAAATGAAAATGATTGTCAAAAAAGAGGGGTGTGCTCGGGGCGTTCGTCGAGGGTGCTCCACCCCACCGGCACGCTTCCTCGGACGGTGGGGGCGCCAGGTGGTCTCCGTCTCAGAAGCCGAGCAGTCGGGCCACCGCCAGTACCGCCACGACCACGGCCATGAGCACGCGTGGAGCCCGCTGCCGGGCGTTCAGGGACGGCCACGCCAGGTAGGCCAGCCACAGCAGGAACACCAGGATCAGCAGCAGGCACGGGGCGCCCAGCCACCAGGGGGCCATGAGGCCGGCGATGAACAGCGCGCCCAGCCCCAAGGGGGGCAACCAGCGCGGACACTGGTACAGCCACACGAGGGGCACCGCGCTGCGGCCCTCGATCGCCTGGCGCAGCCGACCGGCGCCGGGGGTCTGGAAGGAGTCGCCGTCGGGGAGGGGGCGGCCGGTGTCGCGGCGCCGTTCTTCACCGTGTTCCGGGGGGACCATCGCCGTGTGTTCCTCGTTCCCGTGGGGGCCTGCGGGCCGGTGCGGCGGCCGGCACTCCGCCCCGCCCGCCACTCCGCGGGGCACGGTGCCCCGACGCCTGTGATACTTCTTCTTCCCGACCCTAGTGCAGGTCCCCGGCGCGGCGCCGGGAACGGGCGCGCTTCCTGGCCGCCGCGCGCCCTCCCGCCGTCCGGCCGCCCGGTCGAACGGCTCGGACCTGGCACTCTCGGGGTCCGTGATCATCTACATTCGGTTGGTAGTCGTCTGACAGAGCGGCCCGTGTCAGCCGGTGCCCGCCCGTTGCCCGCCGCAGCGAACCCTCCGGAGTGTGTCTACTTCCGTGCCCGAACCCACCGTCATCGTGACGTTCGACGTCACTGAGCCACACCTACAGCACTGCCTCGACTCCCTGTCGCGCCAACGTGACGGAGACCGCTCCGGGGAGGTGGCCGAGCCCCGTCCGGACACGGACCTGCGGGTCGTCCTCGTCCCGGTGCGCGGCGGGCACGAGACCGACCCCGGCGACGCGCACGCCGATCGGCCGGACACCGACGCCGACGACGCCGAGGAGATCGACGCCGACGATTCCGCCGACCAGGAGGAGGACGGCGACGACAGCGACGAGTCGGTCGAGGCCGCGCGCGAGGACGCCCTCGCCACCGCCGAGGCCTTCGCGGCCTCCCCGCCACCCGGACTCGCGGTGACACTCCTCGACGGTGAGCCCGCCCCCGACCGCCCCACCGCCCGGGCCCGGGGCGTTGCCGAGGCCTCGGGCACGCACCTGCTCTTCCTCGACGGCGCCGACGCCCTGACCAGCTACGCCCTGGCCTACCTCGTGCGCACCGCCGCCGACACCCGGTCCGACCTGGTCGTCGGCAACGCCTACCAGTTCAACGAACTCGGCGCCGCCCAGTCCAAGGCCCACCGCAAGTACGCGACGCGCGCCCGCCTGGCCGAGGACCCCCGGGCCGTCCCCACCCTGGCCTCCGACAGCACCCTGGGCAACAAGCTCTGGCGCAGGGAGTTCTGGGACTCCCTCACCGGCCGGGGACTGGCCCCCGAGGACGACGATCTCGGCCTGCGCCGCGCCGCGCTCGCCGCCCGCGCGGTCGACGTCCTGCCCGCGCCCGTCCTGCTGATCCGCGAACGCGAGCGCGCCCCGATCGCCCTGGACCCCGACGTCCTCACCCGCCGCCTCACCGCGATGCGCGAGCTCGCCGAGAGCCTGGCCACCGCCGACCGCGACCTGTGGGACCGCACCCTGCTCCAGGGTGAGCTGCACGCCTTGGTCATGCGTCTGGACGACGCCGACCCCGGGGTGCGCACGGTCATCGTCGCCCTGCTGAACAGCTACCTCGACCACGTCTCACCCGGCGTCCTCAAGAACCTGCGCGCCCTGCACCGCCTGCTCTACCACCTGGTCCGCGAGAGCCGAGTGGACGACGCCATCGAGGTGGTCACCTTCGCGCGCAGCGTCGAGCTCAAGAAGGCCGACGTCGTCCGGCGCGGGCTGGGCTACTACATCCGCTACCCCTTCTTCGAGTCCGAGGACCCGGGCAAGGCCGTCCCCCGCGAGGTGTACCGCCTCGACGACGAGCTCAAGGTCCGCCAGAAGACCGAGGACATCCACTGGGAGGACGGCCGCCTGCACATCAGCGGCCGGGTCGGCATCCGCCACCTGCGCGCCCGCAAGCGGTGGCAGCAGCACGTCGTCGCCTTCGCGGTCAACACGGACACCCGCCGCCGCGTCCGCCTGCCCGTGCGCACGCGACTGGCCGCCGAGTACCGCCTGCCCGACGTCGCCGACGCCGCCCGCCACGACTACGGCGGG
>NZ_ANBC01000459.1 GCF_000341125.1 Nocardiopsis lucentensis DSM 44048
CGCAAGCTGCGCGCCTCCGGCCGGTGGGAGCCCGGGAGCTGGAAGGTCGAGCTGGTCGTGCTCAACCGTGGGCTCACCCGCCGCCGGATCGTCGCCGGACCGGTGCCCGGCCCGCCCGAGCGCCCCGGCTACCACCAGGTCGACGCGGACGTGTGGGTCCGACCGCAGTGGAACCGGGACCGCCAGTTGGTGATCGCCGTCGAACCGGCGCGCGTCCGGGTCAGCGGTCACCACTTCGACGCACACCGCGGTGAGCTGGAGCTGGACGGCGAACTCGTCTCGGCGCCCGCCGCCGAGGCCGACCGTCTGCGTCTGGTACGCCGCCCCGGAACGGCCGTGCTCACCTATCCGGCCACCATCCACGGCGGCCGCTTCACCGCCCGGGTCAGTGCCGACGAGCTGTTCGACCGCGGCGTCAGCGAATGCGGAGGCGTCATCCGCCAGGAGGAGTGGGAGGCGCACCTGGTCACACCGGACGAGGAGGCCGTCCCCATCGTCCTGCCCGACCAGGTGGACACCGCCGCCTACGCCTCCGAGGGCACGCACCAGGAGCTGGCCGTGCAACGGACGGCGACCGGTTTCCTGAAGCTGCGCGCCGGACACGCCCGGCCGATGGTCACCGAGGCCCGCTGGGAGGGGCGCGTCCTCGTCCTGGAGGGCGAGTTCAGCGCCGACGCCGACCTCAGCCTCGTGGCCAAGGCGCGCGGCCGGGACGAGGAGCACGCACTGAGAGTGGAGCGGACCGGATCCCGCTTCAAGGCGCTGTTCTCCCCGGCCGACATCGTCACGCTGTCGGGCACCCTGTCGCTGCCCGCCGGGTCCTACCAGCTGTGGGGCCGGGTCACCGACGGCGGTCACACGGACGCCGAGCGGGGGTCCACGGATGTGGGAGTGGAGTTCACCGACACCCTCATCGGCGGCCTTCCGGCGTCGCTGGAGACGAGCGAGCGCTCCTACACGCTGATCTACCAGGGGCGCGGCATCCCCGTCCTGCGGGTCGGCGGCGACCTGCGCCCGGCCGAGCGCGGCACCTTCGCACAGCGTGAGCTGCGCGAGACCTTCTACCCCGCCCAGCGGCGCGAGCCGATCACCGAGGGCATCCTGTTCGACACCTACACCGGGCGCCAGTACTCCGACAGCCCGCAGAGCATCTACGCCGAACTGCGCGGACGCGACCGGTGGGCGGACTACCCGATGTCCTGGCTGGTCGCTGACGGACAGGTGAGCCTGCCCGACGACCTGTCCCCGGTCCGGCACCGGGGCCGCGAGTACTACCAGGCGCTCGCGCGCAGCAGGTACCTGGTCACCAACTCGCGTGAGCCCGCCTGGTTCCACCGCCACCCCGACCAGGTCGTGGTGCAGACCTGGCACGGGTCGATGCTCAAGCGCATCGGCTTCGACGTGGAGAACATCCGCGGCAAGTCGCGCGACTACTTCGACAAGCTCGCGTGGGAGACGCGGCAGTGGGACTACCTGGTCTCGCCCAGCCCGTGGGCGACGCCGATCCTGCGCAGCGCGTTCCGCTTCGAGGGCGAGGTCCTGGAGACCGGTTACCCGCGCAACGACATCTTCTTCTCGGCCGATCGGGAGCGGATCGCCGAGCGCACCCGCCGCCGCCTGGGCCTGCCCGAGGGCAAGAAGGTCGTGCTGTACGCGCCCACCTGGCGGGACGACAAGTACTACACGCGCGGCAAGCACAAGCTCGACCTGCACCTGGACCTGCGCCGGATGTACGAGAAGCTCGGCGACGACCACGTGCTCCTGGTGCGCCGCCACCCGCGCGTGGTCGACAGCGTCCCCATCGTGGGAGAGGACTTCGTCCACGACGTGTCGCTGTACCCGGAGATCATGGAGCTGTTCCTGATCACCGACGTGCTCGTCACGGACTACTCGTCGATGATGTTCGACTTCGCCAACACCGGCCGCCCGATGCTCTTCTTCACCTACGACCTGGAGAGCTACCGGGACAACCTGCGCGGGTTCTACTTCGACTTCGAGGAGACCGCGCCCGGGCCGCTGCTGACCGAGTCCGACGAGGTCATCGGGGCGCTGCTGGACATCGACGAGGTCGCCGAGCGGCACAGCGGGTCCTACCGGGCCTTCGTCGACCAGTTCTGCCCGCTGGACGACGGCAACGCCGCCAAGCGCGTGGTGGACCGGGTGTTCGGCGAGGGGTAGACCTCCTTTCGTTCCGCTCGCCGTGGCGCCCCGGACGGACCCGGGGCGCCACGGACGTGTCCGGGGTGCGGTTGAATGGCGGCGTGATCGTCATCACCCGCTACTCCGTGCCCGAGGCCGACACCGAGGCCTTCCAGACCGACGCCGCCACCGCCGTGGACGCGCTCTCCCGACGCCCCGGGTTCCGGGGGCACCGGATCGGCCGCGCCGCCGACGACCCGTCGCTGTGGACCGTGGTCACCGAATGGGACGGGGCGGGCTACTACCGGCGGGCGCTGTCCGACTTCGACGTGAAGGTCAACGCGGTGCCGCTGCTCTCCCGCGCCATCGACGAGCCGACCGCCTTCGAGATCCTGGCGGGCGGTGACACCCCGACCTGAGCCCTCCGACACCCGTTGCGCCGTCGGTTGATTCGTGCGCGAGCGCTTGTCACGTGCTCTAGCCTGGGAGGGCGGGTGCACGGTGTGCCTCTCCCTGGTCTCGCCACGCATCCCGCTTCCCGAACAACTCCGATGTATCGCGCACCGCGATCCACCGACCGCCAGCCGGATGGAGAGTCACCCATGGCCGCCAAGTCAGAGGCAATGGACGCACTGGTCAACCTCGCCAAGCGCCGAGGTCTGGTCTACCCCTCCAGCGAGATCTACGGAGGTCTGCGCGCCGCCTGGGACTACGGCCCCCTGGGTGTGGAGCTGAAGGCCAACGTCAAGCGCCAGTGGTGGCGTTCGATGGTCCAGGAGCGGGACGACATCGTCGGCCTCGACTCCAGCGTCATCCTGGCCCGTGAGGTCTGGGAGGCCTCCGGCCACGTCAAGGCCTTCGTCGACCCGCTCACCGAGTGCCAGTCCTGCCACAAGCGCTTCCGCGCCGACCACCTCATCGAGGCCTACGAGGAGAAGCACGGCCGCGAGCCCGAGGAGGGCCTGGCCGCGCTCGCCTGCCCGAACTGCGGCGCGAAGGCCTCCTTCACCGAGCCGCGCATGTTCAACGGCCTGCTGCGCACCCACCTGGGCCCGGTCCAGGACGACAAGGGCCTGGCCTACCTCCGGCCGGAGACCGCGCAGGGCATCTTCGTCAACTACAAGAACGTCGAGCAGAGTGCCCGACGCAAGGTCCCGTTCGGCATCGGCCAGATCGGCAAGTCGTTCCGCAACGAGATCACCCCGGGCAACTTCATCTTCCGGACCCGCGAGTTCGAGCAGATGGAGATGGAGTTCTTCGTCAAGCCGGGCAGTGACGAGGAGTGGCACCAGTACTGGATCGACACCCGCTTCCAGTGGTACGTCGACCTGGGCATCGCCAAGGACAACCTGCGGCTGTACGAGCACCCGCAGGAGAAGCTGTCCCACTACTCCAAGCGCACCGTGGACGTGGAGTACCGCTTCAACTTCCAGGGCAGCGAGTGGGGCGAGCTGGAGGGCATCGCCAACCGCACCGACTACGACCTGAAGACGCACACCGAGGCGTCGGGCGTGGACCTGTCGTACTTCGACCAGGAGAACAACGAGCGGTACATCCCCTACGTCATCGAGCCCGCGGCCGGTGTCGACCGGGCGGTGCTGACCTTCATGCTGGACGCCTACAACGTCGACGAGGCGCCCAACGCCAAGGGCAAGCTGGAGAAGCGCGCCGTGATGCGGCTCGACCCGCGCCTGGCCCCGGTCAAGGCCGCGGTGCTGCCGCTGTCGCGCAACGCGGACCTGTCGCCCAAGGCGCGCGACCTGGCCGCCGCCCTGCGCAAGCGCTGGAACGTGGAGTTCGACGACGCGGGCGCGATCGGCCGCCGCTACCGCCGCCAGGACGAGATCGGTACGCCGTTCTGCGTCACGGTGGACTTCGACACCCTGGACGACAACGCGGTGACCGTGCGCGAGCGCGACACCATGTCGCAGGAGCGCGTGTCCCTGGACCGGGTGGAGACCTACCTGTTCGAGCGCCTGCCCGGCTGCTGACCCGGGTCGCCTGAGCGAACGACGGCCGCCCGTCCCCGAGTGGGGCGGGCGGCCGTGCGCTGTGGGAGGGGGCGGCGTCGAGGCTACCCGCCCCGATCGGGAGACGGCAGCCCCTCCCGGGCCCGGTCCAAGGCGTCGATCTCCTCGCCCAGCGACGCGATGGCCTTCTTCGCCCGTTCCAGCTTCTTCTTCGGGTCCTTCACGTGGGCGTAGGGATCCGTGACGTTCTTGAGGATTTCTTTGGCGATGTAGAGAAGAATGCCGCCAGACACGAAGTAGGCGAAGATGGCGGTGCCGATGGCCGTTGCGACGCGGGGGCCCTCATCGGGGGAGAGCCCCGCCCATCCCACCACTCCGAACACGATCGCGGCAGCGATGGTGTTCAACGTGATGAATCTGGCGTCGCTCTCGACCTTGTTGGCCTTCCTGCGAGCGGGCAGGTACGCCTCCAATCGCTCCCTCCTGGCGCTGAGCTTCCTGTGCCTGGCGGCCATGTCCCGGAGCACGCGGCACAAGAGCCGGATGACCAGGGAATGCGCCACGCGTTCAGGGAGCGGGGCGTCGTGCGGCGGATCGGCGGGGAGAACCGCCCTCCATTCCTCTTCCAGGGACGCGCGATCCTCATCCGCGAGTCTTCGCCACTGTTCGGGGGCGAGGAGCGCGCGGACGAACATCACTTCCGCGATCCGGAGGTCGAACGCCTCCTCCTTTCCGTGTTTGCTTCCCTGCGCCCATGCTCGGTACGGGTGACGGATGTCCTCGAAGGCGCTCGTCGTGCTTCGAACGTCGTCGATGAGCGTTCGGAGTTCGGCGCAGCCGTCGCCCCGCACACACCCGTGTCCGGGATCCCGGCAGTCGTACGCGGCCAGGACCTTCATGAACTCGATCGGGTCGGCATCCGGATCGACGGGGTCGTCCAAGGGGTCCGAGGCCTCGTTCTCGTACTCCTCCCGAAACCTGGACAGGCTCATGTCTTCGCCCTCGAAGACCGGTGGCAGGTCGGGGCGCGCCTGGGAGACGAAGGTGAAGACGGTGAGGTCGGGGTCCTTGGGGGGCTTCCGGAGCAGGCTCCGGTCGATCCGGGTGTCCCCCAGATCCTCGATGATCCAGGCGGCCAGGGCCGCCCGTTCGTCAGTGTCGGTGAACACCTCGCTCGCGGCGTCTATGTCGGCTGTCATGGCTTCGGCAAGCTCGCCCACTCCGTGGTGGAGTCGCCCCGCGAACCGGTAGGGAGGGGACGCCGGATCGGAGGACGTCGCCGTCGGGTCCGGTTCAGTCTCCCCGGCTCCGGAGTCCACGGTGGGTGCCGACGGCGACGCCTGGTCTCCTTGGGTCACCTTCCCGGTCTCCCACCGCGTCGGTGGGAGCGGCCGTATCTCCTCGGTCGCCGCGGTGTTCCCCCGGTTCAGTGCGGTGTCGACATCGGCGCCGTCCTCCGGGAACCCCAGTAAGGAGTTGAGGACCCGATGTGCGCTCGGGCGGTCCTCGGGCTCCTTCGCCAGGCACCGTGCCACCAGGTCGCGCAGCTCGTCGGGGACCCCCGAGCAGTCGGGCTGGTCGACCAGGATCCTTTTGATGACGGCGGTCTGGCGGTCGCCGGAGAACGCGTGCCGCCCGCTGGCCGCGTAGACGATGACCGCGCCCCAGGCGAAGACGTCGATGGCCGGTGTCAGGTGCGGGGCGTCGTCGAGCCGCTCGGGCGCCATGTAGTGCAGGGTCCCGATTCTCGCCGTGGCGGTGAACCGGGCCGTCTCCTCGAAGGCCCGCGCGATCCCGAAGTCGATCACCCTCGGCCCGTCGGCGGCCATCATGATGTTCTCCGGTTTGAGGTCCCGGTGCACGATCCCGGCGCGGTGGATCGCGGTCAGCGCGGTCGCGGTGGAGACGGCCAGGCGTTGCAGGTCGGCTCCGGCGCGCGGTCCGTCGGCCCGGATCTCCTCCGCGAGCGTGCGCCCCTCGACGTACTCGCTGGCGATCCAGGGCCGGTCGGCGTGCGGGTCGGCGTCCAGGACCCGGGCCACGCAGAAGGGGCTGATCCGGCGTGCGGCGGCCACCTCGTCGGCGAACATCCGGGCGAAGCGCGGGTCGGCGTCGGGGGCCACGTGGAGCAGTTTCACGGCCGCCAGGCCGCCGCCGGGCGCCTCCGCCAGGTGGACGGAACCGAAGCCGCCCCGGCCGATCTCCCTGATCAGCCGGTAGCCGCCGACCTCGGTGTCCTGCGCGCTCATCTATCACCGTGCCTGTTCCGTCCGTGGCTTCCCCGACGTGTATATCGCCTCGAACGCCCGTGGTGAAGGGGATTGCGCGCGCACGGGGCTCATGGGGCACGGGTGAGAGGGGTGCGGATCGGCCGTGCCCGCGTGTCCGGCCGGAGACCGCCTGTCAGACCCCGGCGAACCCGCGGCTGAACGACGCGCCAGCGGCCATCCGGTCGCGCATGTCCCCGATACGGAGGAGCTCGTAGCGTTGGAGGGCGGCCCCGAGGTCGTCGGCGCCACCGAGTTCCCGGGCGAGCGCGGCCGCGTCGATCACGGCCTCCTCGAAGCCCGCGCCTGTCATGGGCGTCTGTGCGTGCGCGGCGTCCCCGACGAGCGCGACCCGTCCGTCGACCACGCGCTCCGGCAGGTACTCCGAGATCGGTGTGGCGATGACACTCCGGTCCCGGATGGTCTCGACCACCCCCGTCCGCCACGGCGCGTCCCACTTGCTCTCCGCGGCCCGTTCAAGGGACTCGTACACCTCGTCGGGTCCGCGTCGACCGCCGCCCGCAGCGCGCGGTGGACGTGCCGCCACGCGTGGGGGAGCGCTCCCTGCCGGATGGTGTCGCGACCGGGCGCTTCGGTCACCTGGCGGTAGGCCTTTGGCCCGATCGCCTCGTCGAGCGGCGCGCCCGCGACGCGGATCGCGACGCCGCGCTGTGTACGCCCCGCCGTGCGCTCCAGCACGGTCGAGGGGACGCCCACCCGCGACAGCGCCAGGGCGGTGGTCAGGCCGCCGAGCGAACCCCCGACGATGACGGCGTCGGGGCCGTTGGCGGCACGGGTGTTCGAGGTCATGGTGAAGGGACTTCTTGGGACATGCGTTCACCGCGGTCGGGAACCGGGGACCGGTGGTCGGGTGGAACGCGCTCACGGAAGGGGCGGGTTCGGTGGTGCCGACCGGTGCGAGGAAGGCGTTCGCGAGGGGAGTGCCGTGGCTCGTGGACGCGACCCCGGTGTACACGGGGAGGACGGGGCGCCCACGTTCGTCGCCACGTGAGCCGTCCGTGAACCACACCTCCATGGTGACGGCGGACGAGGGGGACAACCAGGGGCGGTTCCAGCCCGGGACAGGGCCGTCCCCCGATGGGCGGCCGGTGTCCTCCGGCGAGGGCGGCCCGGCGCCCCCGTCCTCCGTGTGTTCGGCGGGGTCGGAACCGGATTGCGACACCAGCCGTAACAGCGTGCGAAACGTCTGTCTTCGTGTCATGTGTGCTGTTCTGGTAGCCGTTTCAGTGCCCATTCGGCGACACAGGGTCTAAGAATCGGATAAAAATCCGCTGTTCCAACTCCGATCCGTGTCCAATGGGGGCAGTACATCCCTAAGGACGAGGACGGTTCTGTGAGCGACAACGAGGTCATCTTCTACGAGGAGCTCAACTACGGCGGCGCGAGCCATCCGTACAAGCTCGGTGACGACATCAATCTCGGGAACACCTCCCTGAACGACAAGTTCACGTCGGTCAAGGTGGGCGCCAAGGTCAAGGTGGTGGCCTGGCAGCACTACGACCAGACCGGCGTCTACCGGGAGTGGGACGTCGACCAGCCCGACATCACGGATATCGGCGGGCTCACCCGGTTCCGTGTCGTGAAGAGCGGTACCCTGCCGATCGCCGTCCGCTTGGAGGACCTGACCGGACAGGAGAAGCACCACTACTCGATGAAGGTCGACTCCCACGACGTCGGCACCGCCAAGGTCTACTCCGGGGGCGCCGGGTACGGCCTGGTCGGCCTCATGCCCGAGGCGGGGCCCCCGGTGACGACGGCGATCTACGTCCGGGACGAGAAGAGCGGGGTCTACGTCGCCACGGGCTCGATCTACTTCACGTGGGACGGCGAGACCAAGTCGATCAGGATCGACAACGCCGAGAACTTCCCGAAGAACATGGAGCACCAGCGGGAGCGCCGTAACGAGTTCACCTGCCAGCTCAAGAGCGTGAGTTAGCGGCGGGCGCCTCGTGTGGGCCGGACTCGGCCCACACGAGGGCCGGCCTCCGTCAACGCGGCGGCCGCACCTCCCGCCGCCGGACGGCGGAGGTGCCGCCGAGTTCGTCGAGGAGGTCGGCGAGCAGAGCGCGGACGGTGTCCAGGGAATCGGCGCCGAGGCGTTGCCGGAGCCGCTCCTCCAGGTCCGCCCGGGCACGGCGGGCGGTGGTGACGGCGGTGCGGCCGCGGTGGGTCAGCCTGACCCGACGGATGCGGGCGTCGTCGGGATCCGGGACGCGTTCGGCGTATCCGAGATGCTGGAGTTCGGCAATCGCCTTGGAGGCTCCCTGTTTGGTCATGTCGAGCTTCTCCGCCAGCTCCCCGATGGTGGGCTGGGCCTCGATGAGGTGCTGGAAGACGTAGCCGTGGGACACGCGCAGGTCGGCGAAGCCGTGCGCGGCGAGCGCGCCCTGGACGGCGGAGGGCGGAGGCGGCCGCCGAGCCGACGAAGAGGGCGAGCGTGCCGGTGTCGAGGCCGTGCGGGTCGAGTGGTTCTGTCATGAGCCCATTGTCTATTGACAACCTTGGTTGAGCAACTATGGTTGACGACATGTCGAAGCTCGATGACCACCCCAATGTCAGAACGGCCGTCCGCTACCACGAGGCGGTGTCCCGCTTCGCCGGACCCGAGGAACTCGCCTCGTTCCTCCACCCGGACCTGGTCCACACACAACTGCCCAACACCCTCTTTCCCGCCGGAACCGTCCGCGACCTGTCAGAGGTCGTCGCGGCGTCGCAGCAGGGGAGGACGATGCTCTCCCACCAGCACTTCGAGGTGACCGGCGCGGTCGCCGTGGGCGACCGGGTCGCCCTGGAGGCCACCTGGTCCGGCACGCTGGCCGTGGCGCTCGGCGACCTGCCCGCGGGGCACGTGCTGCGGGCCCGCGTCGCGGCGTTCCTCGACTTCCGGGACGGCAGGATCGTCGACCAGCGCAACTACGACTGCTACGAGCCCCTCCGCCCCGCGGTCTCGGCCTAGGGAGTGCCCCGAGGAGGGGGCGGACGCGGCCTGAGTGGAAGACTCACCGTCATGGGAAAGATCCACGACGCCATCGGTGACCGACTCGCGCGCTTCCTCCTCGACCAGCCGGTGTTCTTCGTCGGCACCGCGCCGCTCGCCGGAGACGGCCACGTCAACGTCTCCCCCAAGGGGATGGGGGGGACGTTCGCCGTGCTCGGCGAACACCGGGTGGCCTACCTCGATTACACCGGATCCGGCGTCGAGACCATCGCCCACCTGCGGGAGAACGGCCGGATCGTACTGATGTTCTGCGCCTTCGACGGGCCGCCGAACATCGTCCGCCTCCACGGCGCCGGCCGGGTCATCCTCACCGACGACCCCGAGTTCGACGAGCTGCGCGCCCACTTCTCCAAGGAACGCACCCTCGGGCAGCGCGCGATCATCGTGGTCGACGTCCGGCGCATCTCCGACTCCTGCGGATTCTCCGTGCCCCTGATGGACGTGCGCGGCGACCGGGACCTGTTGGACCGCTACCACGAACGCCGTGACCCCGGATACTTCGACGACTACTGGCTCACCCGCAACTCCACCAGCATCGACGACCTTCCGGGCCTTCCCACGGCTCCCTGAGGGGCGGAACCGGCGGCGGGACAGGGTGCCGGACACGGCGAGACGGCCGGACCCGGGGGGATTGGTTTCCGGCCGCCTCTTCGGTTCCCGGGCCGCACACGACCGCGAGATCCTGTTCTTAACCTAGCGGTAGGGGGTGCGCGGTACGCGGTCGTTTGGTGCGCGTTGTCCTACCGCGTAAGCGAATCGTGACGCCAGGATCCGAGATCTCCGACGAAGCGTGCCTGGTACCGGTTCTCGCGTTCCGTGTGATCATGCGGTGCATGAACGGACATCCAAGCGACGACCTGCTCATCGAGCGGCTGCGAGCCCGAGCCCACGACCCGGCTCGGCGCTTCGACGAGGCGCCCGTGCCCGTGGCCTGGATCGAGCGGCGCCACGGCCCGGAACGGGTGGAGGAGGCTCTGGAGAGCGGTTACGCGTTCTCCAACGACGGGATGATCCTCTTCCCGGCGGGTTCGCGCGAGGCGGTGGACCACCACCGGGACGCACCGCGGCGTCCGCCGTTCCCTCCGGCCACGTTCGCGGAGGTCGCGGAGGCGGAGCGCAGGATCGGACACCGCCTGCCCGAGCCGCTCAGACGGGTGTACACCGAGATCGCCGACGGCGGGGACGTCTGGGACGACGTCCGCGGGGGGTGACTCCTTCGCGCGGACCCTGGTGGGACCTAACTTCATACCTCGTTCTTCTATGCCTAGGTCTGCTAGGGTTGCAACCCCTAGCGGAACTAGGTATGGGAAGTACACGTGCACATCGACAAGGACCTGGTCGCGGCGTCGGCCACGCCGCTCGTCCTGGGCATCCTGGCCGAGGGCGAGTCCTACGGCTACGCCATCGTCAAACGCGTCAACGAGCTCTCCGGCGGACAGATGCAGTGGACGGACGGGATGCTCTACCCACTGCTGCACCGCCTCGAGCGCAACGGCTACGTCCGGGCGTCCTGGGGTAAGTCCGACGCGGGTCGCCGCCGCAAGCACTACGCGATCACGGAGGCCGGGTTGGAGACGCTGGCCGAGCGGCAGAAGCAGTGGAGTGTCGTCGCCGACGCGCTCAGGCAGGTGTGGCAGGCCGCGTCGCACCCCCCGTTTCCGGGGCCCGCCACGGCAGGGGGGGTCGCCTGATGAGCGAGGCCGCACGCGATGACGTCCTGGAGGAACAGATCGACCAGTGGCGCGGCTTCGTACGCCGCCGCCGGGTCATCTCGCCGTCGGACGTCGAGGAGATGGAGGACCACCTGCGCGAACAGATCGCCGACCTGGGGGCGAACGGCCTCGACGACGAGGAGGCGTTCCTCGTCGCGGTCAAGCGCATGGGGAACCTGGACGCGGTGTCGCGGGAGTTCGCGCGCGAGCACTCCCACCGGCTCTGGAAACAGCTGGTCCTGGTCCCTGAGGCCGACGACGGCTCGGGCGGCCTGACGCGCTGGCGCGAGCTCGGTGTGCTGCTCGCGTTCGCGGTCGGCGCGGGTCTGGCGGTCAAGCTCCTGTTCACGAATGTGGACGACGGTTTCGTGCAGACCCGCAACTTCTTCTTCGTGGTGCTCCCCTTCCTGGCGGGGTGGTTCGCCTGGAAGCGGGGCGTCACGTGGCGCGTGTGCGCGGCGGTGGCCGCCGTCGCGGCGGTGCCCGCCCTGGCGGTGAACCTCTATCCGTTCGAGGCGGACCCCGGCCCGTACCCGGCCCCCGGTATGACCGACGTACTCGCGTTCACGCACGTTCCGGTCGTCCTGTGGCTGCTCGTGGGCGTCCTGCACACGGGCGGGAACTGGCGGTCCCACGACCGGCGGATGGACTTCGTGCGGTTCGTGGGTGAGCTGGCGATGTACCTGGCGCTGATCGCGCTGGGGTCGATGGTCCTCGTCGGGCTCACCTTCGGGGTGCTGGCCCTGGTCGACGTCGACCTGGAGCCGTTCTTCGAGGACTGGCTGGTGCCGTT
>NZ_ANBC01000460.1 GCF_000341125.1 Nocardiopsis lucentensis DSM 44048
CCTGGTGGCCGCGTGGCTGGTGGAGGCCAAGAAGAGCGTGGTGGAGAACATCGCGCCCGTGCTGACACGGGTGTTCACACCGCTCGCGCTTCTGATGCTGGTCGCCGACCTGGTGGCGCTGGTGGTGAACGGCCCGCTGACCACGGTGGACCGCGAACTGCTCATCCTCATGGACGCCGTCTTGGTGCTGGTCCTGTTCCTGCTGCTGTACTCGATCTCCGCCCGCGACCCGCTGGCCCCGCCGAACGTGTTCGACTGGCTCCCCCCCCCCCC
>NZ_ANBC01000461.1 GCF_000341125.1 Nocardiopsis lucentensis DSM 44048
GCGCTCGCGGTGGACGCCGTCGCGCTGACCGCGATGCTGACCCGGATCGCGGAGTTCGGGTTCACCGCGAACAAGACCGCCGCGCTGGGGCTGAACCTCGTGCTGCTGGTGCACCTGGCGTGGTCGGCGTGGCTGATGCTGGGCTTCGTGCGGGGCACGCGCCCGTTCGCGGCGGTCGAACGGTGGCAGACGGCCTACCTGCCGGTCTACGCGGCCTGGGCGGGGCTGGTCGTGCTGGTGTTCCCACCGGTGTTCGGCTTCGTCTGATCCGGGTGACGGTCACGCCCCCGCTCGTCGGGTCTCCTCCGGGGGCCTGAGCCGCGCGGGGGCGCGATCTGTGTCCGGGGGCGGCTAGCTCTCTTCGAGGCGGGCCTTCCGGAGGCGGCGACCCTGGTGGAAGAGGCGGACGACGCGGGTGGCGAGGTCCACGGTGGGACTGGGGTCGAGGAGTTCGTCCTCCAGGGTGAACTCGCAGTCCACCGTGCGGTCGGGGTGCAGTTCGAGCTTCATGAACAGGCCGAGGTCGGTGTCCTGGACGACGAGGCACCTGGCGGGGGTGAAGCCGAAGTCGTCGACGTCCAGGCCGGAGGCGGCGACGAGGTCGCGGATGGTCGTGCAGTACCGCTCGAACTGGTGCGGGGCGAGGACCTCCGGGGGCTCGTTGTCCACAGAGGTGTCGACCTCGGCCCACGCCTGCGGGAGAATAGGGGTTGGGAGTTCGGGGATGCCTGGCATAGGCGTTCCTCTCCTGTAGGCCGCCCGAGGTGGGACGTAGAGGGTCCAAGCTCATGACCCCACCCCGGGCGGCTGTCTTGTTTCCAGACAGGCCCAGCGGTCACGCTCAGCGATCTACGCTTGACCTGTTGTCAATGGTGGCACGCCTCACATAGGCTTCGCAAGAAGTAGAACCAAGTATGCGTAACTTTCTTGCGAGGTCGTCATGCCAGCGAAGAGACAGGTCACTCTGCGGGCGCAGTGGATCGGGAAAACCTTCAAGGAGTTGCGCCAGCGCAACGGCATGACCTTGCAGGAGGTCGGCGAGTACCTGAGGCGCGACCAGTCGTCCGTCAGCCGCTTCGAGGCGGGCATCCATCCACCACGCAAGGATGACGTCATAGCGCTGATGGACCTCTACGGGGTTGAGGAGGAGTCTCAGCGTCAGGCCACCCTGCACATGGTGGAGGAGGTCTCCAAGACCGGCTGGTGGGCGAAGCACTCGAAGGACGTCAGTGGCTGGATGATCGACTGGCTGTGGTTGGAGGAGCGGGCTGAGGAACTGAAGATGTTCGGGATCTCGGCTATACCCGGGCTTCTCCAGACTCACGACTATGCCGAGGCCCTCATTCGCGCTGATGACCCGTCAGCTCCCAAGCAGCAGGTCAAACGATGGGTAGAGCTGAGGCTCAAGCGGCAAGAAGTTCTCAAGAGAGAGGGGTTCCGGCTCTCCGTCGTTCTTGACGAGGCCGTTCTACGGCGCCCGGTGGGTGGCAGCGAGGTTATGGCTGGGGAGATTGCCCACCTTGTTGCTTCTGCTCAGCCGGAGAACATCGACATCCGGGTTCTACCGTTTGCTGCTGGTGCTCACTGCGGGAGTGCTGGGGCATTCAGACTCATTCTCATGCCTGAACCCTTCTCGGTGGTTGCGCACATCGAAAGCCCGGCAGGAGGGCTCTTTGTGGAGGCTGCGGGCGCTGATGAGTTGGCTGGTCGATACGATCGGTTGCACGAGGGCAGTCTGGGCTCGGAAGAGTCCATCGACTTCCTACGCGTGGTCGAACAGGAGTTGCGATGAATCGGGACACGTCGGCCGTCGTCGGTTGGCGGACCAGCAGCTACAGCGTGGACAGTGGCGGCAACTGCGTCGAGGTCGGCTGGCACGTCAGCAGCTACAGCGTCAACGGTGGCGGTGAGTGCGTCGAGGCGGGTCCCTTCCTGAACGAGCCGACCCGGTTCGCGGTCCGCGACTCCACCCAGCGCGACCTGGGCTACCTCTCCTTCCCCCGGGGCGAGTGGAGCACCTTCCTGCGCGCCGCCGTGCGTGGCTGACCCTCTCTCACCCCTCAACCGAAGATGACGAAGCCGGGGGCGGCCCGCCCCCAGCTTCGCCGTACGGGTTTCCACCCGAGAAGGAACGCCCTGCGCTACGACTCTGCCGAGGCGTCGGGCAGCACGCCGGAGATCCGCAACAGTTTGCCCTGCCGGTTGCTGACGTAGATCCGGCCGTTGTCGCGGTCCAGTCCGACACCGGCGACCGTGCCGAGTCCGTCGGCCACCACACGCCGCAGGCCCCTGCCCTCGCCATCGGCCACGACGACCTCGTGCAGCCTGCCGCCGCCCGAGTCGGAGACGTAGGCGTTGGCCGCGCCGTCCAGCGCCAGACGGACGCTTCGCCCGAGATTGGTGGCCACGGCCTGCGGCGTGCCGTCATCCGTCTCCAGGTCGACCTCGTACAACCCGCCGCGGTCGTACTGGCCGACGTACGCCCTGCCCCCGTTCAACGCCACCCCGGCGGCCCTGGGCACGTCCCAGGTGCGCAGCCTCTCCGCCGGTGCGCCGTTCAGGTCGAACTCGATCAGCTTCCCTTGTTCGACGTCGGTGACGTAGGCCTTCCTACCCGGAAGGTCCAGCGCGACGCCGTACGCGCTCATGCCCTCGGCGACCGTGACCGGGGAGGCGGAGCTGTCGGCCAGATCCACCGTGAACAGGCGCTTACCGCTGTAGTCGGTGACGTAGGCCTTGCCGCCTGGTAGGTCCAGCGCCACATCGTTGACCTGTCCCAGCTTCTCCAGGACCCAGTCCGTGTCTCCGCCAGCGAGATCCACCCTGTACAGCTTGCCGCCGCTGTACCGGTCGGTGACGTACGCCTTCTGGTTCGCCAGATCCAGCGCGAGGCCATCGGCCGTCCCCAGCCCGGTGGCGAGTTCGACGGGAGCCTCCTTCGGGCTCTCCGGGTCTTTACCGCCGGCCTTGTGCAGCGGGTGGTACTTCTCATCGAAATTGAGTTTCTCAAGTTCGAAGATCTCGTGCACCCCGGCGAGTGTGGAAACGACCTCGGCCTCCCCCTTCTGCATGAACGGCCTGCCCTCATCGGTCAGGTCGAAGGCCTCTGCGGGGGCGCCGGTCTCGCCGAGTTTCCATGCGATCACCTCGGCGTATTCCGGTTCCTTGGCCTGTGGGCCGTTTGGACGGGTCTCCTTGACCTCTACCGGCTCGGGGTAATACAAAGCGACCCACCCGCCGAAGGAGATGGGAAACTCGTAGTCGAACCTCCTCACCTGGCGTCGCTGTGTGGCCAGGACGTCTACCCGGCTGCCGACCTTCCCGCTCAGCGTGGACGATGTTTTGAACGAGGTGGTCAACGAACCACTGACAGAAGCGGTGATCCCGAGCATCAGCTGTGCCGACAACTCCCCGGTGCCCGTGGCGGTACTCGTGGCCGTTGTCGTGCTCGTCATCTGCGACTGAGATTCCGAGTCCACGCCCTGATTGTCTTTGCTGTTCTTCAGGGTGGTCTTCTGAGAATGGTTCATCGCCATGCTCTTCTGCAACTGCTGCTGTAGGGAGGCGGTGGTCTTCGCCCCGAAGGTGAGCTGAACCTGTCCCTGGAGCGACCAGCTGATGGTGTTCGAAATCGAGAATTCTACGGTGTGCGACCAGTCCGTGGGGATGGGGTCGGTCCGATTGACGTACGTCTGCTTGGAGATCACGTCGGGAGGCGGTTGCGCGATGTCGCTTCGTTCTTCGACCAGTGGTACACCCACCGTCATGTAGGCGCGCCACCCGCGCTGGTGGGCCGTGTCCTCCCCATCGGGAAAGTCGAGGAACCGTCCCTTGTTCAGGGAGAATCCGGTAGGGGAGACGTACCGATCCGTGCCGTCCGGGGCTTTCTTCTCGGCCTTCCTTTTCAGTTTTTCCTTGTCCCGCTCCAGGATGGTGGAGGCCTTGTCGGCGATGTTGAGTTCCTTCAGGTTCCGCCCGGTCAGCGGATGGCGAACAAACCGTTCGCCGAGATGAGTCGTACTCACGTTGTTCTTGGTGGGGCCGCCCATGCCTGCCAACCTCCTTGAGTAGCACAAATCAACGATCTGTCAGCGGTTTCCGGTGGACTGTGTCCGGCTGGGTGTAACCGGACGGGAAGTTTTCAGGTCACCGAATCGGCTTGCTCCAATCGATCGTCCCGCCATCATTCCTTTTCGCGCTTTTTGGCTGATCCGTGGCTTTCCCTGCTCAGCGCTTCCCGCTCCTCATGGCTGATCTCCGGCCGGTCTTCTTCCCTGATCTCCACCTGGACGTTTTTGAATGCCTCATCCTTGGCCGAAGACGCCATGTTGGACGTCGATTCGGGGTTTTCGCTGTCCGTGCGCTGCTTGGCGGCTGCTGTCTGGGTGTTCTTGAAGAGGGGGGCGATGAAGCTGTTCATGATGTTGATCGCCTCAGGCGACGTCTCGCGTATGATCTTGGGATCGCGCTCGACTTCAGGGATTCCGTCGAAGAGCTCCGGGTCGACCCCTTCTCGTTCGGGTCGAGCTCCGGGAATTTTTTCATATACATTCCGGGCGGACCCTTCGGCGGACCTGGCTTCACTTTCTCCGTTGTCGAAGATGTTCTTGAACGTCATGGGATTCCCTTCGCGTGTTCTTGCCTTGACCGGGCCCTTCGCATGCGAGGAGTGCGGTGCCTCGGCGAGGTGTTGATACGGCTCCGGTCATGCTGCCCCCTTCGAGTCGGCGGTGGCCAGAGCGAGGGGTGTCCCGTCAAGGATTTCGGGTTGCCTTTAATTGCCGCAAAACATAACAAAGTACAGGAGGGAGAAAATTCGTAAAACTGATTCTTTCGGAGTTATGCGAACAATGATCCTCTTGTGTGCTTTGTTCAACTATCAACAGGAAGGTATGCGTATCGGGGTGGTGGACTTCCGGGGTCGGTGCGGTTCAGATCGGGGTGCAGGAGATGAGGGGGATTGCCGTTGCCTCTGTTTCAAGTGATGTCCGAACGGTCGGTGCGTCAGAGGACATCGGCTGCGGCCGAACCCCTCGGTGCGGCGTTCCACTGCAGATCCCGAAGAAACGGAAATTCCTGGTTCTGGAATGCACAAAAAGTCCGACTCAGGGGTTCAGGCTCCAGGGCTCGCACGAGACGGGGCCAGGGATCCTTGCTCTCCGTCGTTGATTCAGGGAGTGGGCGATGCCGGAGTCCGGGTGGGGACCGGCTCACCGAGCACTGCGCGGCGCACCCCGCGTTCATGTGTCGGCGCGAACCAGAGCCGTTGGGGTGATCGGCCTCATCCGGTTACGGCCCCGCGTGCGCCTCCTCGGGCCGGTCCGCGGCGGATCGTGGAGGACGCGAAGAGGCCGCGGGTGGTCTACCCCCGGCCTTTCCTCCGCTGGCGGGGAGGGCGTCGACGCGAGTCCGCATCGTCTGACGGGACCCGTTCCGGTCGGATCAGGCCATCGGAATTGCCGCGCGCGTCCCCGAGCGACGAGTCCGCCGACGCGTTCGTCGACCTCGTGGACGGTTGCGTGCGGCAGGGCGCGGCGCCGTCCCGGTGAGGAACCGGTGTCAGGGGCTGCGGGCCAGGCGTCGGGCCGCCTCCACCACCGCGGCGCGGCGCCTGGCGTGCTCCTGCTCGGTGGGAGGTCCGGCCAGCATGCGCGCCACCTGCGGGACCGCCGACCACCACCCGGCGAGGGAGAGGACGAGGAAGGTGAGGTGGTCGGCGTCGATCGACCGCGTGACCGCGCCGTGCTCCTGGCCGTCCGACATGGCCGCCGACTTGTATCCGTAGTACCGGCGGGGCAGCTCCTCGTCGGGGACCTCGCCGTCGAAGGCGAGTCCCTCCCAACGCAGGAGTCTGGTCAGCTCGGGCCGCTCGCGGTGGTAGTCGTACACCCGTCCCGCGTAGTCGCCGACGTCCTCCGTGGCGAAGGACTCGACGGGTACGGCCCGGGCGACCTTCGCGAGCTCGTCGCGCAGGACGGTGGAGAACAGGCTTCGCTTGCCGCCGAAGTAGTTGTACACCCGCTCCTTGTTCACCCCGGCGGCCCCGGCGATGCGTTCGATGGTCGTGCCGTCGGGGCCGAACCTCGCGAACTCGCTGACGGCCGCCTCCCTGATCCTGCGCTTCGTGCCCTCGGTGTCCCAGGCCAATACGTCTCCTCGGTGCCCGACCAACTTCCAACGCAAGCGTTGCTATGGGCGGTTCATGCTACTACGCTCGTTTCCAACGTTTGCGTTGGAAAGAGGTTCCCCTTGTCTTCTCGTCCGCTCACACCCCCCTCGCCCGACCACGGGCGGACGGCTTCCACCCGGGGGCGGGGCTCCGCCCACCCGGCGGGCGGAGCCGCCGTGGCGGTACTCGTCCTCACGGCCCTGATCGTGCTGACACAGCTGTACGCCGCGATCCCGCTCTTCGCCCCGGTGGGCGCGGAGCTCGGCGGTGACGTCACGTTCGCCCTCGCGACCTGCTTCAGCCTCTGCTACGCGGCGGGCTTCCTGATCTGGGGGCCCGTCTCCGACCAGGTCGGCCGGAGGAAGCTCATGGTTCCCGGGCTCCTCGCCCTGTCCCTGGCGACCCTCGCCTGCGCCTTCGCGACGTCGGTCGTGTGGCTGGCCGCGCTCCGGGGGCTCCAGGGGCTGGCGGCGGCCAGCTTCACACCGGTGGCCCTGGCCTACCTGGCCGAGGCGACACCCCCCGAACGGCGGCACTCCGCGATCGGGGCGATGTCCACCGCCTTCCTCGTGGCGGGCATCTTCGGTCAGGTGCTGGCCTCGTACGTGTCACTCTGGTTCGGTTGGCCCTGGGTGTTCGTGGTCTGCGCGACGGTTCTGGCCGGTTCGTGCCTGACGGCCGCCCTCACCCTCTCCGAGGCCCCCCGCGGAGGTGTCTCGGGCCACCTCGGACACCGCTTCGCGGCTCTGGGCCGGGTCGCCGTGAAGCCGTCCGTCCTGGCGCTGTGCTGCTCCCACGTCACCCTTCTGCTGACCTTCGTGGGTATGTACACCGCCCTCGGCCCTCACGTGGGCGAGCTCGGACTCGACCCCTCGGACGTCATCCTGATCCGCCTGGTCGGACTGCCCGGGATGTTCGCCGCGTTGACCGTGGGCCCGCTGGCGCGGCGCTGGGGTCTGAACGCCGTCGCCCGAACCGGGTTCCTGGTCGCGTCCCTCGGTCTGGCGGGGGAGGCGGTCCTGGCCCAGTCCCTCGTCGGGGTCTGCGCGGCGAGCCTGGTCTTCGTCGTCGGTATCGCCGTGGCCGTTCCGGCGATGATCACGCTCTTCGGCGAGGCGGCGGCGCCGGACCGGGCCGGCGGCATGGCCCTCAACGGTTTCGTCCTCTTCGTCGGGGCGAGCGTCGGCCCCCTGGCCGCCTCGCTCACGAGCGACTTCGCGCTCCTCCTGGCCGGGTTCGCCACCCTGCTCGGCGTGTCCGCGGTTCTCCTCCTGGCGTCGGACCGCCTCGCCGCGAAGGAGGGGGACGCCGGGTGAGGCGGGGCGGGCGCCGGTCGGCCCGGGGTGTGGACGACGAACGGCACGCGCCGTCGTGGTGCCCGTTCCGGGGGATTCAGCCGGCCGTGTAGACGACGAACGACACCGCGATGTACTGGCAGACGAAGGCCGCGATGGTCAGAGAGTGGAAGATCTCGTGGAAGCCGAACCAGCGCGGCGCCGGGTCGGGCCACTTGAGGCCGTACACGACCGCGCCGACGCTGTAGAGCACACCGCCCACGAGGATGAGGATCCACGTCGCCGGGTGCGTCCCGCTGATCAGTTCGGGGATGAACAGCACGGCGACCCAGCCGATCGCCAGGTACAGAGCCGTGGACAGCCAGCGCGGCGCGCCCAGCCAGAGCAGCTTGAATCCCACTCCCGCGATCGCGCCGCCCCAGATCAGCGCCAGCATCGCCGCGCGCAGGCCGCCCTCCAGGACCAGGACCACGAACGGCGTGTAGGTGCCGGCGATGATCAGGTAGATGTTCGAGTGGTCCATGCGCCGCAGCACCTGCTGGGCGCGCGGTGACCACCGGCCGACGTGGTAGATGGCCGAGGTGCTGAACAGCATCACCGAGCTGAGCGCGTAGACGGCGCTGGCCGCCCTGGCGGGCCAGGTGGGGGCGAGGCAGACCAGCACGATTCCGGCCGCCAGCGCCAGGGGAGCCGTACCCAGGTGCAGCCACCCGCGCAGCCGGGGCTTGACCGCCTCCAGTAGCTCACCGGCGGCCGTGGCCGCCCGTTCGGGGACGGACGCCTCCTCGGGCGCGGCGTTGTCCTCCCCCGTCACGGCCCCGGTCTCCCGCGCCTGCTCGTCCGACACCGCCGTGC
Organism: Nocardiopsis lucentensis DSM 44048; assembly: GCF_000341125.1. Taxonomy (GTDB): domain Bacteria; phylum Actinomycetota; class Actinomycetes; order Streptosporangiales; family Streptosporangiaceae; genus Nocardiopsis; species Nocardiopsis lucentensis. The sequence continues at coordinate 8,320 of NZ_ANBC01000461.1, forward strand.
ACCTTCCTTCTCGCGTCCTGCCCTGTGGGGCGATGACCGAAGCCTAACCTACGGACGCGTAGGTTACTTGCCGGTAGAGATGTGTCGAGTCGCACAGTATCCCCGAGGGGGCGGGTCTGGGTGGAATTGGTCGTGTACCCTTCCGCGCCTCGTTCGGGTCGGTCCAAGGACTCCGGTTTGCGCACGTGGCTGCTGTGACCAGCGGTGTCACGGGACGCTCGACTCCTTCCCTCGTATCCTGGAGGCAGGGATCCGTGTACCCGGGCTGAACCATTGGTATAGACCTCTCTAATGCTTTTGACCTGCTAAAACTACGAAAAACGGTGGTTCATGGAGGGGGAAGGTCGCAGAGTGTGGAAGAGTCACGCCCACGCAGCAAGGGTCGGCTCGCGACGGAGCCGTCGACATGACGAGGGAGCACCCCCGTGGCCAAGTACGTCTACAAGTTCACCGAGGGCAACAAGGACCTGAAGGATCTCCTCGGCGGTAAGGGGGCCAACCTCGCCGAGATGACCAACCTCGGGCTGCCGGTGCCCCCGGGCTTCACCATCACCACGGGGGCGTGCCGCCACTACCTCGACAACGGCGAGGTGCCCGCCGGTCTGGACGCGGAGATCGAGGCCAACCTCAAGGAACTGGAGAAGGCCATGGGCCGCAGGCTCGGCCAGCCCGACGATCCGCTCCTCGTGAGCGTACGTTCGGGCGCCAGATTCTCCATGCCCGGCATGATGGAGACCGTCCTCAACATCGGCCTCAACGACGAGTCGGTCGTGGGCCTGGCCAACCAGGGCGGCGACGAGCGCTTCGCCTGGGACTCCTACCGCCGCCTGGTCCAGATGTTCGGCAAGACCGTCCAGGGCATCGACGGCGAACTGTTCGAGGACGCCATCGACGAGGCCAAGGCCGCCAAGGGCATCACGGACGACCTCGACCTGGACGCCGACGACTTCCGCGCGCTCGTCGAGCGGTTCAAGGCCATCGTCCAGGAGCAGACCGGCAGCCCCTTCCCCACCGACCCGCGCGAGCAGATGGCCCAGGCCGTCAAGGCGGTCTTCGACTCCTGGAACGCGCCCCGCGCCGTCCTCTACCGCCGCCAGGAGCGCATCCCCGCCGACCTGGGGACGGCCGTCAACATCTGCTCCATGGTCTTCGGCAACCTCGGCATGGACTCCGGAACCGGCGTCGCCTTCACCCGCGACCCCGCCACCGGCCAGTCCGGTGTCTACGGCGACTACCTCCAGAACGCCCAGGGTGAGGACGTCGTGGCCGGCATCCGCAACACCGTGCCGCTCGCCGACCTGGAGAAGATCGACGCCCGCAGCTACCAGGAGCTGATGGGCATCATGGAGACCCTGGAGAACCACTACAGGGACCTGTGCGACATCGAGTTCACCATCGAGCGCGGCAAGCTCTGGATGCTCCAGACCCGCGTCGGCAAGCGCACCGCCGCCGCCGCGTTCCGCATCGCCGACCAGCTCGTCGACCAGGGCATGATCACCCTTGACGAGGCCGTCCAGCGCGTCACCGGAGACCAGCTCGCCCAGCTGATGTTCCCGCGCTTCGACGAGAGGGCCACGGTCTCCGACGACGTCCACCGCATCGGCCGCGGCATGAACGCCTCACCCGGCGCGGCGGTCGGCAAGGCGGTCTTCGACTCCTACACCGCCGTCAAGTGGTCGCGCAGCGGTGAGAAGGTCATCCTCTGCCGCCGCGAGACCAACCCCGACGACCTCGAGGGCATGATCGCCGCCGAGGGCATCCTCACCAGCCGCGGCGGCAAGACCTCGCACGCCGCCGTCGTCGCCCGGGGTATGGGCAAGACGTGCGTGTGCGGCGCCGAGGAGCTCGACATCGACACCAAGAACCGGCGCATGACCGCGCCCGGCGGCGAGGTGGTCGAGGAGGGCGACGTCATCTCCATCGACGGCACCAGCGGCCAGGTCTACCTGGGTGAGGTCCCCGTCGTGGACTCGCCCGTGGTGCGCTACTTCGAGGGCGAGATCGACCCCGCCTCGGACCAGGCCGACGACCTCGTCCGCGCCGTCGACCGCCTCATGCACTACGTCGACGCCGCCCGCCGCATGTACGTGCGGGCCAATGCCGACACCCCCGAGGACGCCGCCCGCGCCCGCCGTATGGGCGCGCAGGGCATCGGACTGTGCCGCACCGAGCACATGTTCCTCGGCGACCGTCGCCAGCTGGTGGAACGGCTCATCCTCGCCGACACGCCCGAGGAGCAGCAGGAGGCCCTCGACACCCTCCTCCCGCTCCAGCGGGAGGACTTCACCGGCATCCTCGGCGCCATGGACGGCCTGCCGGTGACCGTGCGCCTGCTCGACCCGCCGCTGCACGAGTTCCTGCCCGACATCACCGAGCTGTCGGTACGGGTGGCCGTGGCCGAGTCGCGCGGCGAGAGCCACGAGAACGACCTGCGGCTCCTCCAGGCCGTCCACAAGCTGCACGAGCAGAACCCGATGCTGGGCCTGCGCGGCGTGCGACTGGGACTGGTCGTGCCGGGGCTGTTCACCATGCAGGTGCGCGCCATCGCCCAGGCCGCCGTGGACCGTGTCCGCGAGGGCGGCCGTCCCCGCCCGGAGATCATGATTCCGCTGGTGGGCACGGTACAGGAGCTGGAGATCATCAAGGAGGACGCCCAGCGCGTGCTGCGCGAGGTGGGAGAGGAGAACGGCGTGGAGCTCGACTTCCCGGTCGGCACCATGATCGAGCTGCCGCGCGCCGCGCTGACCGCCGGTCAGATCGCGGAGAACGCCGAGTTCTTCTCCTTCGGCACCAACGACCTCACCCAGACCGTGTGGGGCTTCTCCCGCGACGACGTGGAGGCGTCCTTCTTCTCCGCCTACCTGGAGAAGGGCGTGTTCGGGGTGTCGCCGTTCGAGTCCCTGGACGTGGACGGCGTCGGCCGCCTGATCCGCATCGCGGTGGAGGAGGGGCGTGCCGCGCGTCCCGGGATCAAGCTGGGTGTGTGCGGTGAGCACGGCGGTGACCCGGCCTCGGTCCACTTCTTCCACGACGCGGGGCTGGACTACGTGTCCTGCTCGCCGTTCCGTGTGCCCGTCGCCCGCCTGGAGGCGGGCCGGGCCGCGGGGCGCACCGCGAACTGAGCCGGCCGGGGCGGGCGCGGCTCCTCCTCGCCGCGTCCGCCCCGCCGTGTGAGACGGGCGCTGTCCTGTGTGTACGCCTTAGACTCGTCCCGGACCCCGACGGTCGAGCCGATGAGATGTGACCTTATCGTGATATATTCTTGACCATTGGTGCGTCCGTCGTTCCCCGCTATCCTCTCCCGCACGTGGCGTTCCCGCGTGCGACCACTTCCGTTTCGGTTGCCCGGATCGGCCCCACGGGTTCGAAGAGGTACGAACCAGCGGAGGTCGGTGGACGTCCCAGGGGGTGCATGGTCCCCCAGGCAGTGATGTGCGGAGGTGAGCCGGTGCGAACGGCGAGTGACGGGCGCGGCGACGACCCGGGGGAGAACCCGGCCTCCGCGTCTCCAACCGACGACGAGAGCACACGTGTGTTCACGCGTGAACAGGTGGGGGAACCCCTGCTCGAGACCACCCGCGCCTTCGTCCGCGAACCCGGGGACGCGGGGGCGCCGGCTCCGGACCAGGCGGCGACCCGGGCCTTCACCCGTGACCAGGGGGACACCGCCGACGTCTCGGGCACCGCGGCCACCCGGGCCTTCACCCGGCCCGGAGCCGCCACGGGGGACGCCCCGACCGACCCGGTCGAACCGACCGGCTCC
>NZ_ANBC01000462.1 GCF_000341125.1 Nocardiopsis lucentensis DSM 44048
CGAACCGGACGGCCCCCGAAGCCCGACGGACGGCAACCCCGGACGCGGCACGCCGATCGACGACCCCACCGATCCCCGTGGTGACGGCCCGGGCGACGGCCGCGGCCCCCGTCGGGGGCGCTCACGCCCGGCCCCGCCCCGCCGCCGCAAGCGCCGCCGCCTCCGTGTCCGCTGGCTGATCGCTCTCGTGCTGCTCGCACTCCTGGCGCTGCCCCCCGGGACCTGGGCGTGGGTGTGGTACACGGCCCGACAGGATGACCGTGCGGCCACCGACGCCATCATCGTCCTCGGCGCCAGCCAGTACAACGGCGTGCCCTCGGAGATCTTCGAGGCCCGCCTGAGGCACGCCCAGAGCCTCTACCAGAGCGGAGTCGCCCCCGTCATCGTCACGGTCGGCGGCAAGCAGCCCGCCGACAACTACACCGAGGCCGCCTCGGGGCGGAACTGGCTGGTCGAGGTCGGCGTACCCGCGGAACAGGTCATCGCGGTGGAGGAGGGCAGGGACACCCTGCAGAGCATCCGGGCCGTCTCCGAGGTCTTCGAGGACAACGGCTGGGAGACGGCGACCCTCGTCTCCGACCCCTGGCACAGTCTGCGTTCCCAGCGCATGGCGCACGACCACGGCATCGAGGCGGGCACCTCCCCGGCACGGTCGGGACCGGCGGTCATCGAGCGCCGCACCCAGCTCTGGTACATCACCAGGGAGACCATGTCGCTCTGGTACTACTGGATCTTCAGCGACAGCAGCGACATCCGCGTCGACGCGGCCTGAACAGGGTCGATGTCATGTTTCGTCCCCTCCGCTGAGTAGAGTCGTGAAGACGATGACGAACCGAGCGGGATCAGAGGGCGGTGTCCCCGGCTACACGCCGACGGACACCGCGCGGATGGCGGGCGAGTCCCGCAAGAACCGCGCCAGGGGCCCCTTCGAACGTGACCGGGCCCGAGTGCTGCACAGCTCCGCGCTGCGCCGACTGGCCGCCAAGACCCAGGTCGTCCAGCCCGGGGTGAGCGACTTCCCGCGCACCCGGCTGACGCACTCCCTGGAGTGCGCCCAGATCGGCCGTGAACTGGGACAGGCCCTGGGCTGCGACCCCGACCTGGTCGAGGCCGCGTGCCTGTCCCACGACCTGGGACATCCGCCCTTCGGCCACAACGGCGAACGCGCGCTGGACGAGGCCGCGGCCGCCTGCGGCGGCTTCGAGGGCAACGCCCAGAGCCTGCGGCTGCTCGTCCGCCTGGAGGGCAAGGTGATCGCCCCGGACGGCCGCAGCAACGGACTCAACCTCACCCGCGCCACCCTCGACGCCACCGTCAAGTACCCGTGGCGCAGGGGCGAGGGCGGCGACACCCACAAGTTCAACTGCTACCCCGACGACACCGAAGTCTTCTCCTGGCTGCGCGAGGGTGCTCCCGCTGGCCGCACCTGCTTCGAGGCGCAGGTCATGGACTGGGCCGACGACGTCGCCTATTCCGTGCACGACGTCGAGGACGCCCTGCACGCCGGGCTGGTGAGCATGGCCGCACTGCGCGCCCCCGTCGAACGCGCCGAGGTGTGCCGGATCGCCGCCGACCGCTACTGTGACGCCGACACCGCCGAACTCGACCACGTTCTCACCGACCTGCTCGCCGAACCGATGTGGCCCGGCGAGTTCACCGGCGACCTCGCCTCCCTCGCCGCACTCAAGAACCTCACCAGCGAACTCATCGGCCGCTTCTGTCATGCCGCCGAGCGCGCCACCCGGGCCGCCCACGGCCCCGGGCGGCTCACCCGCTACCGCGCCGACCTCGTCCTGCCCCGCCGGGCCCTCCTGGAGTGCGCACTGCTGAAGGCGGTCGCCGCTCACTTCGTCATGTCCCGGGAGGAGGCGCTGGCCTACCAGGCCGAGGAACGGCGAACGATCACGGAGCTGGTCGCCGCGCTGCGCGAGGGCGCGCCCGGGGGATTGGACCCGCAGTTCCGCGCCGCGTTCGAGGCCGCGCGCGACGACTCCGCCGCGCTGCGCGTCGTCGTCGACCAGGTCGCCTCGCTCACCGACACCTCGGCCACCGCCCTGCACGCCCGCCTGGTCGGCTGAGACCGGGCGGTCCACAGCGGGGGTCGACCGAGTCCGCCCACGTGGGCGGACGGCGGGGGAGGAAACGGAGAAACCGTCACGAAGGCTCCTTGACGCCTCAGATGTGAGCGCTAACAATGTTGCCCACGTCACTGCCGGAGAATCCGGTGAGGAGGACACCCCCATGTCCGAACGGGACGGACGCACCCCCGTCATGGCCGACGTCGCGCGGCTGGCAGGGGTCTCCCACCAGACCGTCTCCCGGGTGCTCAACGGGCACCCCAACGTACGGACGGAGACGGTGACCCGGGTTCGGGCGGCCATCGAGGAGCTGGGCTACCGGCGCAACCCCTCGGCCCGTGCCCTGGTGACCCGCAGGACCAACCTCCTCGGCGTCCTCACCTTCGACAGCACGCTCTTCGGGCCCGCCCGAACCCTGGCCGCCATCGAGAACGCCGCCCGCGAGGCCGGATACTTCGTGAGCGTCGTGAGCCTGGACGGTGTCACCCGCCAGGCGGTCATCGAGGCCACCGCCCGTCTCGCCGAGCAGTCGGTGGAGGGATGCGTCGCCCTCGCCCCGCAGCGGGCCGTGGTCGAGGCGCTCGCCGACCTGTCCGGTCTCCGGCCGCTCGTCGCGGTCGAGGGCGGTGGGGGGTCGGGGCTGCCGGTGGTCCGCGTCGACCAGGAGGGCGGGGCGTACGCCGCCACCCGCCACCTGCTGGACCTGGGCCACCGGACCGTCCACCACATCGCCGGGAAGCGCGACTGGCTGGAGGGCGAGGCGAGGGTCGAGGGGTGGCGCCGGGCGCTGGCCGAGGCCGGGGCACCCGTTCCCGCACCGGCCCACGGCGACTGGAGCCCCCGGTCCGGATACGAACTGGGGCTGCGGCTGGCCGGGGAACGCGCCCGGGGAGCCGAGGTCACGGCGGCCTTCGTGGCCAACGACCAGATGTCGATCGGGGTGCTGCGGGCCTTCCACGAGAACGGGATCGAGGTTCCCGGCGACGTCAGCGTCGTCGGGTTCGACGACATCCCCGAGACCGAGTACCTCACGCCCGCGCTGACCACCGTCCGGCAGGACTTCACCCAGCTCGGCCGGAGCGCCGTCGAACTCCTCCTCGCCGCGCTCGCGGACGGGGGGACCGGGGACGCCGCCCCGGCGCGCGCCGTCGTCCCCGCGAGGCTGCGCGTCCGGGAGAGCACCGCCCCCGCATCGGGGGCGCCAGGTCACTGGTAGCCGCGAATCTCCCGGAAGACCTGTTCCAGGTCCTGCTCACGCCCGTCGAAGACCCGGCCGCCCGTCATCTCGGCCAGCTCCGCCATCTCCGTCTCATTGGACTCGCCGAACAGCACCGTGAACACCGGGGTGGCGGCCACCTCGCGCGGCATCCCGTCCAACGCGGTGCGCAGCTCGTCCAGGGTCGAGCCCCGGTTCACCTCCCCGTCGGTCATGAACACCACCGAGGTCAGGTGGTCGTCCCGGGGCGCGGCGTCCAGCAGTTCGTACGCCTCCCGGAGCGCGTCGTAGGCCGCCGTGTCCCCGTCCGCCTCCAGCGACCGCACCTCCTCGGCCAGGTCCGCCGCGGCCGACTCCGCGGTCCCCGGCTCCATCACGAACGTGCTCGGCTCTCCCGGCTCCGTGGAGAACGGCAGCAGCGTCACCTCCTCCCGCTCCTGGAAGGCCTGTGTCCGATGGGCGAGGGAACCGCCGTCCGCGCCGGTCAGCGCCTCCAACGACGACCTCAGGTCCTCGATCCGGTCACCCTCCATCGACGCGGACACGTCCAGCACGTACACCGTGCGCGCCGGCCGCCGCAGGGCGCCGACATAGTCCGCGACCAGCTCGTCGACCACCTCCAACTGGGCGGGGAAGGGCAGCTCCACCAGCGGTGGCACGTCCGCCGTGAGCGAGGCCCCCTGAGCGACCGGACGCCGCCAGGTGTCATCGGCGATGCGCTGCTGCGTCTCCTCCGACAGCAGGTCCCCGACCAGCCGCTCATAGGCGGACAGGGTCTCCTCCGACGGGTTCGCCAGTAGCGTCAGCGGGTAGTCCGCCGTCACCGTGCCGTCGGCCGGGTGCACGAGGGTGAGCGGCTCCTCCATCACCCCCGAGTCGTTGAGCGACAGCAGCACCGACTCGTAGTTGATCATCCCGTCGACCGGCCGCCCTTCGCGGACGCGCCGCTCGAAGTCCTGGGCCAGCCACCCCGAGGAGCCCGCGGTGACCTCCTGGCCCTCGAAGAACTCCGCCAACTCCGGACGGACGCGCTCCACGTCCTCGCCGCGCAGGGCGACGCCCGTGTCGGCCAGCGCCGAGGCGATCCCGATCAGCGCGGAGAAACCGGAATTGGAGGCGCCCGGATTGGTCATCCCGTAGGTCAGCTCCTCGTCCGCGACCGCCTCGGCCACGTCCGCCCAGGTCACATCGGTGCCGCTGGTCCACCCCAGGGTCTCGGCCCGGCCTTCGGCCACACCCAGGACCACGGGGGAGACCATGACCGGAGTCTCGGTGTGCACGGCGGTCCGGCCGCCCTCGTGCAGGTGCAGGTAGCGGTTGGAGGCGAACCACACCGCGTCGTAGTCCCCGGTGTCACCGGCGGCGACCCGGGTCAGCCCGTCGAGCGTGCCGCTGTAGTCGAGCTCCACCTCCACCCCGGTGCGCTCGGAGACCTCCTCCAGGAGCGGCTCCAGGTCGGCGACCTCACTCCCGGCCAGGATCCGCAGTGTGTCCCCGCCCAGTCCCTCGACGAGGGAGCAGGAGGAGGCCGTCAGGGCGACCGCGAGCGCGGCCGCGGGCAGTGCGCGCCTCATCCGCGGCCACCTCCGCCCCGGCCACCGGCCTCCTCGGGTACGGGCGGCCTCGCCCCGCTGGCCTCGTAGGTGTCCTCGATGCTGGTCAGCAGTGCCTCCAGTGCCTCGTAGGTCGGGGGGTGGACCACGTCGGTGACCTGGGTGCGGACCGGGAGGCCGTACTCCTCCACCAGGGTGCCGAACCGGGCGGTGTCGTCGGTGCGGAAGCCGTGTGCGGCGGCCAGCTCCTGGAGCTCGGGGTCCTCGGTGAGCAGCCGGCCGACCTCGTTGCCCGCGCCGGTGAGGGGGACCACGGCGTGCTCGGAGAACACGGTCGGCCCCGGGTAGAGCACGACCACGTCGTCGGACAGTTCGGGACCGTTCACCATCGCCTGCACGTACTGGGACTCGTACACCCACACCAGCGGCGTGTGCCCGGCGCCGAGGTCGCGGAACTGCTCGAAGGGCTGCTGCGAGGACTCCGGAGGCTGGCCCTGGGCGAGGAAGAGCCGGGAAATGGTCTCGGACACCCCCTCGTCGACGGGACCGGGAGCCAGGACCTCCTCGCCGTTGAGCAGGTAGGACAGCACCACGGCGTGCATGGCGGCGGAGTTGGACGTGCGCGGGTCGGTGGTGCGGACCAGTACCTCGTTGCGGTTACTGGAGCTCACCGAGTCCCCGGGCAGGTCGCGCCAGCGGGTCCGCTCCTCGGTCAGGTCCAGGTAGGCGGACATGTCGAAGGACCAGGTGCCGTCCTCCTCCCGGACGGCGACCCCGGCGCCCTCCAGAGCGTCCACCACCGGTTCGTATCCGAGCAGGACCATCGGAGTGCTGAACGGCAGGTACTCCGTCGAGACGCTGTTGAGCTCCTGGGCGCGTTCTGCCAGGTGGCGCGACCCGGGGGAGACGAAATCGGCACCGTCGGTCCGCTCGCCCAGCAGCCGGGAGCCCCGGGGGCGCACGGTGACGGCATACCCCAGGTCCTCGAACCGGTCCTGGACGCGCTCGTCCTCGAAGAACGCGACCTTCTCCGAGCCGACCACGCCCTCGACCGGTGTCGTCTCGCGGGTGAACACGACGAACCCGATCGCGACCAGGACCACGGCCACCGCGGCGGCGCCGACGACGATCCAGGTCGAGCGACGGCCGAACGGAGGGGGGAGACCGGGCACCGTTGTCGATCCTCCTCGGCTGGGGGTCTCCGACGCTGCCAGGCACGGTCGACGCCCCGGTGTCGCCCGGGTGGACGGAGGGGAAACGGGAGGGGCGCCGCACCGAAGGTGTCGGTTGGGGGTGTCCCGCCCCTCCGCGCAGTGACCGCTGAGCGGTGGCGGGTGACGGGTGGGCCTCGCGGACAGGGGACGGACGGTCCCTCAGGCGAACTACGCTGGCACCCGTGGCAGGACGGATCAAAGACGAAGACATCGCCCTGGTGCGCGAACGCACCCCCATCGCGGACGTGATCGGCGAGTACCTCCAGCTACGCAACGCCGGAGGCGGCTCGCTCAAGGGACTGTGCCCGTTCCACGACGAGAAGTCCCCCTCCTTCAACGTCACCCCCTCGAAGAACCTCTGGTACTGCTTCGGCTGCAACGAGGGCGGGGACGTCATCTCCTTCCTCCAGCGGATCGACAGCCTGAGCTTCACCGAGGCGGTCGAGTCCCTCGCCCGCCAGTCGGGCATCACCCTGCGCTACGAGGAGGGCGGCCGCAGCACCAGGCGCGACGAGGGCAAGCGCCAGCGCCTGCTCGACGCCCACCGCGCCGCGGCCGAGTTCTACGCCGAACGGCTGCTGTCCCCCGAGGCGGCGACCGCACGCCGCTTCCTCACCGAACGCGGTTTCAACCGCACCCACGCCGAGCGCTTCGGCCTCGGTTTCGCCCCCGCCGGATGGGAGAACCTCACCGCCCACCTGCGCCGCAAGGGCTTCACCGACCAGGAGCTGATCAGCGGCGGCCTGGCCAGCCAGGGGCGGCGCGGAGCCTACGACCGCTTCCGCAACCGGCTGCTGTGGCCGGTGCGCGAGGTCACCGGCGAGGTCGTCGGCTTCGGCGCCCGCAAGCTCGACCCCTCCGAGGACGGCCCCAAGTACCTCAACTCGCCGGAGAGCCCCATCTTCCACAAGGGGCGGCTGCTGTACGGGCTCGACCTGGCCAAGCGTGACATCTCCCAGAAGGGCGAGGCGGTCATCGTCGAGGGCTACACCGACGTCATGGCCTGCCACGACGCCGGGGTGACCACCGCCGTGGCCACCTGCGGCACGTCCTTCGGCGAGGACCACGTCAAGATCCTGCGCCGCATGCTGCTGGGCCGGACCAACCAGGGCGGCCGGGTGGTCTTCACCTTCGACGGGGACAAGGCCGGGCAGAAGGCGGCCGTGCGCGCCTTCGCCGAGGAGCACGGGTTCACCTCCGAGACCTACGTCGCCGTGCAGTCCGACGGGCTCGACCCCTGCGACCTGCGGTTCCAGCACGGCCCGCAAGCGGTGGTCGACCTCGTCGACGGCGCCGTGCGGCTGTACGAGTTCATGATCCGCAACGTCATGGAGGGCTACGACCTCTCCTCTCCCGAGGGTCGGATGGCCGCCCTGGACGCGGCCGCCCCCATCGTGGCGAGCATCCGCGACGAGGGCGTGCGCCGCAACTACGGTGCGAGCCTGGACCGCTGGACCGGGATCATGGACGAGGCCCTCGTCCAGCGCCGGGTCGCCCAGCACATGCGCGGGTCCGCCGCGCGCGGGGGAGAGCGGCGGCCGCGAGCCGACGCCCGTCCGGTCCCGACCCCGGACGCGGGGGAGGCCCCCTACGACCTGCGCGATCCCTCGGTCCAGCGGGAACGCCAGGCCCTCAAGATCGCCGTGCAGTTCCCGGGTCTGGCCCGGGGGTTCGACGAGTTCACCGATGAGGACTTCACCGTCCCGCAGCACAGGGCGGTGCTCGCCCTCATCGCCCGGGGCGGTGGGGTGGCCGCCGCACATGATCCGCAGGGCTGGGTGAACGACCTGCGCGAGGCCGCGCCGAATGAGGCCCAGCGCGATTTCCTCACGCGCTTGGTGGTCGAACCCGTGGAGTTCTATGGAGAACTCGACGAGCATTACGCCACTCAAATGCTGGGCACAGTCAAGACTCATTCCATCAATCGGCGGGTGGCAAACCTCAAATCCGAGCTCGCTCGGCTCGAAGGTACTTCTCAAGTCGATGAGCAGCAGCGGGTATTCACCGAGCTTATGCGCCTTGAACAGGAAAGACGTGCTCTTCGAGAGTATGGCCAGGGGGCAATGTAGCAGTGGGGTGACAATAATGGGTCTCCCCTTAAGGGTGCCCGGACCGGCACAATGTAGTGGTGGCTCCCACAGTTGTGACGCACGAAATGCCGTCGGTTCGACAAGTGGTCCGGATGCTTCCGGACGCGGCTCGGGGAACGGTCAGTCGCGGTGAGGTCGCCTCTGCCCTGGAACGGTTGGACGCGCCCCCCGAGTCCCTGGATGAGGCAGTGCGGCATCTGGCCCGCATCGGGGTCGAGGTCGCCGACGCGGAGGAGACCGGTCCTCCGACCGACGGCGGCAGACGCTCCGGGGCGGACCTGGTCCGCCTCTACCTCGGCGAGATCGGTCGGGTGCCGCTGCTGACCGCCGAGGAGGAGGTCGACCTCGCCAAGGCGATCGAGGCGGGCCTGTACGCCCAGCGCCGCGAACCGGACGCGACGGTGTGCACGGCCGAGGAGCTCGACGCGCTGGTGGAGGAGGGGCGGCGTGCCAAACGGCGGCTGATCGAGTCCAACCTCCGACTCGTCGTGTCGATCGCCAAGCGCTACATGGGGCGGGGACTGCTCTTCCTCGACCTCATCCAGGAGGGCAACCTGGGCCTGATCCGCGCGGTGGAGAAGTTCGACTACACCAAGGGCTTCAAGTTCTCCACCTACGCCACGTGGTGGATCCGCCAGGCCATCACCCGAGCCATCGCCGACCAGGCGCGCACGATCCGGATCCCCGTGCACATGGTGGAGACGATCAACAAGCTCCTACGCGTGCAGCACCGGCTCCACCAGCAGCTGGGTCGGGAACCGAGCACCGCCGAGATCTCCTCCGCCATGGGGTTCGGCGGCGAGCGGGGCCTGGAG
>NZ_ANBC01000463.1 GCF_000341125.1 Nocardiopsis lucentensis DSM 44048
ATCCAGCGGATCGCCCGCGAACCGGTGTCGCTCCAGTCCCCGATCGGGGAGGAGGAGTCCGACTTCGGCGACTTCATCGAGGACTCCGACGCCGTCGTCCCGGCGGAGGCGGCCTCCTTCACCCTCCTCCAGGAACAGCTGCGCACCCTGCTGGGCGACCTGTCCGAACGGGAGCGGCGGATCATCCGGCTCCGCTTCGGCATGGCCGACGGCCATCCGCGCACGTTGGAGGAGGTCGGCCGCGAGTTCGGCGTGACCCGCGAGAGGATCCGCCAGATCGAGGCCAAGACGCTGACCAAGCTGCGCCACCCCTCCCGGGCGGGCACCCTGCGCGACTACCTCACGAGCGGCTGACCACCGGGCGATGGCATCGCGAACGTGTCAGCGGCGCCCCGGGTTCCCCGTTCGCGGCGCAACGGAGCGATCTGGCCTGATGTGGCCGTCCCGGCCGGAAGGCCCTGCGCTCGCGCCGTTCGGTGCCTAGGGTCGAAGGGTGCAGGTCAACCGAACCTCCCCGGCCCGCCCCCTCCACCGCCGTCCCGTGACCCTCCTGGCCGCGGCGCTCGCGGTCGGCTCCCTCGTCGCGACCGCCCTCGTCCTGATCGGCGGCCGTGAACCCGAACGCGTCGCCTACTTCGCGGGCTGGAACGTGGCCGCTCGCGACTTCACCGTCGCGGACGTGGCGGCCAGCGGCGCACCGGAACACCTGACCCGCCTCATGTGGGCCTTCGGGGACGTCGACGAAGACGGCCTGTGCCACATCCCCACCGGTCGCGAGGACCAGCCATGGGAGCTCTACCAGCGGCCGTACACCGCTGGGGAGAGCGTCGACGGCCGGGCCGACGATCCCGACCAGGAACTCGCCGGAGGCCTCCACCAGTTGCGGCTGCTGCGCGAGGAGCACCCCGACCTGGGGGCGAGCCTGTCCCTGGGCGGATGGAGCTGGTCGACGCACTTCTCCACGGCGGCCCGCACCCCCGAGTCGCGTGAGGCCTTCGTCGCCTCCTGCCTGGACCTGTGGATCCGCGGCGACCTGCCGGTGCGCGACGGCGGACCGCAGGGTGGCGAGGGCGCGGCGGGCGGGGGG
>NZ_ANBC01000464.1 GCF_000341125.1 Nocardiopsis lucentensis DSM 44048
GGGGTGTTCGACGGCATCGACCTCGACTGGGAGTGGCCGGGGGGAGGAGGCCAGCCCGGCAACACGGTCCACCCCGACGACGCCGCGAACTTCACCCCGCTGGTGGCGGAGTTCCGCCGCCAACTCGACGCGCTGTCCGAGGAGACCGGGCAGGAGTACACGCTCTCGGTGTCGCTGCCGGGCGGCGCCGAGCAGAGCGCCGCCTACGACGCCGAACTGTTCGAACTCGTCGACTTCGCCACGGTCCAGGGTTACGACTTCGCGGGGCCCTGGAGCGAGCGGACCGCCCACCACTCCAACCTCCACGCCCCGGGGAGCGATCCCGACGCCAACAGCGTCGACCGTGCCGTCCAGCGCTACCTGGACCTGGGCGCGCACCCCTCACGACTGGTCGTGGGCGTGCCCGCCTTCGGCCGCGGCTGGCAGGGCGTGGGACCGGAGGGCGCGGGGCGCGGCCAGGTGCCCGAGGCACCCGCCGAGGACGCCTACGACGGTCCCACCATGGCCTTCGCGGACCTGGAGGAACGCGAGGGGCGGCGCTTCCTCGACGAGGAGGCGGGCGCGTACTGGATCTACGACGGCGACACCTGGTGGACCTACGACAACACCGACGTGATCACGCTCAAGGGCGAGTACGTGCGTGACCGGGGGTTGGGCGGGCTCATGATGTGGAACCTGGACATGGACCCGGACGGCACACTGGTCCGGGCCATGGACGAGTCCCTGGACTGAGCCGGGGCGAGGGGCCTCCCCAGAACCGGTGACGATCCGGGCGCGCCACGGTTGCCACGGCCGGACCCGGGCGGCCACGCTGAGGACATGGCCGACGCGCAGCTCACCTCCTCCCGTACCGCCCCCGCCGACCTCCGACACGACCTGGAACGACGGGTCCGGGGCACGGTCGCCTTCGACCCGGGAACGCTCGCCCTGTACACCTCCGACGCCTCCAACTACCGCCGTGTCCCGCTCGGCGTCGTCATCCCGGAGACCGTCGACGACTGTGTGGCCGCCGTCCGCACCTGCGCCGAGCACGGTGTGCCGGTCGTGCCGCGCGGCGGAGGCACGTCGATCGCGGGCAACGCCATCGGCACCGGCGTCGTCATCGACACCTCCCGCCACCTTCGCGCCATCGAGGACATCGACCCGGTGGCGCGCACCGCCACCGTGCAGCCCGGTGTCATCCTCGACGACCTGCGCCGGGCGACCGCCGAACACGGGCTCACCTTCGCACCAGATCCCTCCACGCACAGCCGCTGCACGATCGGCGGCATGGTCGGCAACAACGCCTGCGGCTCCCCCTCCGTGGCCTGGGGCACCACCGCCGACAACATCGTCTCCCTCGACGTCCTGCTCTCCGACGGCACCCGCATGACCGTCGGTTCCCAGCACAGTGCGCAGGAGTGGGAGGAGCTGACCCGGCGCCCCGGCCGCGAGGGGCGGATCTACGCCGAGCTCACCCGGATCGTCGAGGACCACCGCGCCGAACTGCGCACCGCCATGCCCGAGTTCCGGCGCCGCGTCTCCGGCTACGCCCTGGACCGGCTGCTCCCGGAGAAGGGTCGCGACGTCGCCGCCGCCCTCGTCGGCACCGAGGGCACGTGCGTGTTCGTGCTCGGCGCCACGGTGCGCCTGGTCGAGTCGCCGCCCGCCCGCGCCTTGGCCGTCCTGGGCTACCCGGACGCCGCCTCAGCCGCCGACGCCGTGCCCGACCTGATCGGCCACGCTCCGCTGACGGTCGAGGGCATCAACGACCGTATGGTCGCCGCCCTGGACCGTCAGGGTTCCCGCTCCCGTGTGCCACTGCCCGAGGGCGGCGCCTGGCTCCTGGTGGAGATCGCCGGAGGGGACCCGGCCGAGGCCGCCGGGGCGGCGGAGCGGATGCTCTCCGGGCTCAAGGGCGCCTCCCGCCCGAGGGACGCGGTCGTGGTCACCGACGTCGCCCACCAGAGGGCGCTGTGGCGGATCCGGGAGGAGGGGGCCGGACTCACCCAGCGCACCCCCGACGGGAACGACGCGTGGTCCGGCTGGGAGGACGCCGCCGTGCCGCCGGAGAACCTCGGCGGCTACCTGCGGGCCTTCGACGCCCTCATGGAACGGCACGGCCGCTTCGGTGTCGTCTACGGGCACTTCGGCGACGGCTGCCTGCACGTGCGCATCGACTTCGGCCTCACCCACGAGCGGGGGCGGCGGGAGTACCGGGCCTTCATGGAGGAGGCGGCCGACCTCGTCGTCGCGCACGGCGGCTCCCTGTCCGGCGAGCACGGCGACGGCCAGGCCCGCTCCGAACTCCTGGGCCGCATGTACCCCGAGTCGGTCATCCGGGCGTTCGGGGCCTTCAAGCGTGCGTGGGACCCCGACGGCCTGTTGAACCCGGGCATCATCGTCGACCCCCTCCCCCTGGACGCCGACATCCGGGTGGCCTCCGACCTCCGGCCCGAGCTGCCGCTGCTGTCGGAGGGCGCCCTGGCCTACACCGACGACGACGGCGACTTCGCCCGGACCCTGCGCCGGTGTTCCGGCGTGGGCAAGTGCCGCCGCCAGAGCGGCCCCGGCGTCATGTGCCCGAGCTACCAGGTCACCCAGGAGGAACGGCACTCCACCCGCGGGCGCGCCCACCTGCTGTTCGAGATGGCGAGCGGCGAGGTCATCACCGACGGCTGGCGGTCGGAGGAGGTGCGCGAGAGCCTCGACCTGTGCCTGTCGTGCAAGGGCTGCCTGAGTGACTGCCCGGTCAACGTGGACATGGCCGCCTACAAGGCCGAGTTCCTCCACCAGCACTACAAGGGCCGTGTCCGACCCGCGGCCCACTACTCGATGGGCTGGCTGCCCGTCTGGGCCCGCCTGGCGGCCCTGGCACCGGCCGAGACCAACCGGGCGGCACGCCTGCCCGGGGTGTCGCGGCTGGGCAAA
>NZ_ANBC01000465.1 GCF_000341125.1 Nocardiopsis lucentensis DSM 44048
CCGCCTTCGCCGCCACCACCTTCACCCGCGCGTTCCGGCGCCGCGCCGCCCGCGGGGAGGCCCGCACGACCGGACGCCGGGTCGTGCTGTGGCCGGACACCTTCGGCAACCACCTCAACCCGGGGGTGCTCGCGGCCGCCACACAGGTCCTGGAGGACGCGGGCTGGACGGTCGTGCTGCCCGAGGGGCAGGTGTGCTGCGGACTGACCTGGGTGTCCACGGGTCAGCTGGACGTCGCCCGCACGGTGATGCGCCGCGCCGTCCGTGCGCTGGCGCCGCTGGTCGCCCAGGGGCTGCCCGTCGTCGGTCTGGAGCCCAGTTGTACGGCGGCCCTGCGGCACGACCTGGTGGAGCTGCTGCCCGGACGGGAGAGCGAGCGCGTCGCCGAGGCCGTACACACCCTGGCGGGTTTCCTCAACACGTACGCGCCCGACTGGCGGCCGCCCCGGCTCTCGGCGAAGGCATTGGCACAGGTGCACTGCCACCAGCACGCCGTGATGGGTTTCGACGCCGAGCGCGATCTCATCGCCAGGGCGGGGATCGACGGGGAGGTCCTGGACTCGGGCTGCTGCGGGCTCGCGGGGGACTTCGGGTTCACCGAGGGGCACTACGAGGTGTCCACCGCCATCGGGGAGCGCGAACTGCTGCCTCGGGTGCGCGCGGCGGACGCGGACACCCTGGTGATGGCCGATGGTTACAGCTGCCGCACCCAGATCGGCCAGGGCACCGGACGCAGGGCGCTGCACCTGGCCGAGGTCCTCGCCCGGGGGATCGCCGCGAGGGGCGTACCGGGTCCTGCGGGACGAGGCAAGCCGTGAACGAGGAACGAGCGGCAGGGGGCG
>NZ_ANBC01000466.1 GCF_000341125.1 Nocardiopsis lucentensis DSM 44048
GGATCCCGGTTCTTCGCGCCCCGAGCCCGGGCCGGACTCGCGAGGCCGCACGAGCACGCGACGCGTGACGTGCGAACTCGTGGGCCCGCATGAACAGAGCTCAGACGCCCATCTGGTCCCGGAGCGTGCCCAGGACGCGTGAGACGGCCTCCGACAGGGCCTGGTCCTTCGGGTCCAGGCCCTCACTCAGGTGCACGCGCCAGTGCGCCTCGCTGCCTCCGGGCGGCCTGCGCGCCACCAGGCGGAAACCGGTGGCCGAGTCGCCGCGGGGGTAGGGGAAGAAGCGGTTGACCAGGATGGTGGCGGTGACGCGCTCAGCCACCGTCTCGGCCATCCGGCGATAGTCGACGGCGTCCTCGGCGGGCTCGGAGCGCAGCCGGACGGTGCGCCGCCCCTCGCCCTCCTCGTCGAAGGTCAGTGTGTCCGGTGTCCACCGCGCCTGGTCGATGTTCTGCCAGGGCGCCGCGTGCCCGTCGGGCAGGTACAGGGCCAGCGTGGTGGCGACCAGGAGGGGTTCCTCGCCCTCGGCCGCGCGCACCGGAGCGCGGGCGAGCACGCGCTCGCCCCTCTCCAACCGGGCGCGGACCGATTCGGGAACCCCCTGGCGGAACAGGCCCACTAGCGGTCCTGAGGACTCTCAGACGAGCCGTTCGCGCTCGACGGTCCGCCCTCGGCCATGTGCCGCTCCCACTCGACCAGTTCCCTCTCCTCCGCCGTGGGGCGGGCGAGGAAGTCGCGCAGGGAGGTGACGGGAAGGGTGTCGACGGCCTTGTCGTAGACCGTGCGCCCGGCGTTGCTGACCTGCGCCCCGACGAGCCCGGCCACCTCCTGCACCACGGGGCTGTCGGCGACCTTCCGGGCGGTGCGGGTGAGCTGGTCGTAGCGGGCCCTGCCCGCCTTGGCGCCCAGGACGTAACCGATGGCGAGTCCGGCGGCGAAGGTGATCCGGTAGCGCATGGGCTCCCTCTCCAGGCCTTGGTGGCGTTCGGGACGGTTCGTGCCCTGACGTTACCGCGTCGTGGCCGTGGCCACACGGCCCGACACCGGTCACGAGCACTCCGAAAAGCGCGCTAGGCTAGTGGCTGTCGCCGCGGCCCCGTGAGGGAGCCGGGCGGGCGCGATCCCGCGTAGCTCAATCGGCAGAGCAGCCGGCTGTTAACCGGCAGGTTACTGGTTCGAGTCCAGTCGCGGGAGCCGAACAAGGGTCCTTCCCGGCGGGGAGGACCCTTCGTCGTGCCGCGGCGGTTCCAGAAGGTCACTTCTCCCCGATGACGTCGATCAGTTCGTCGACGATCCCGTGCCGCCCGAGCCCGATCTCCTCTCGACAGCGCTCCGGTGTGCCGTGGATCCTTCGCGGGGGCTCCCGACCACGGTGCGGGGTTCTTCGCCACGGACCGTCGCACGTGCGAGGTCGGGAGGTGGCCCGGATCGCCGAACCCGGGGGAGCCGAGGGCAAAGAATGTGTCACGAGCACCCCTCGGGAGGCGCTAGGCTAGTGGCTGTCGCCGCGGCCCCGTGAGGGAGCCGGGCGGGCGCGATCCCGCGTAGCTCAATCGGCAGAGCAGCCGGCTGTTAACCGGCAGGTTACTGGTTCGAGTCCAGTCGCGGGAGCCGAACAAGGGTCCTTCCCGGCGGGGAGGGCCCTTCGTCGTGCTTCCGGGTGCACGCTGACGCCCCTCACCCGCTGTCGGGCCGGAGGGCTCCAACGCGGGGGAGAGGGGGCGACGGGTTCAGATCCTGCCCATGCCGCCGATGATCAGTCGGCGGTTGCGGCGCGGCATCTGGTAGCAGCCGGGGACGGGCGGCGCGACGGGCAGCGTGTGCCAGCGCTGGATCTCCAGGACTCCGGGGCTGAGGATCTCCCAGCCGCCGAAGAGGGCCTCCACCTGGCCGTGGCCGCGCCACCAGCCGGAACCGAGGCTCTCGACGAAGACATCCTCCAGGCGGTCGGCGCGCAGCGCGTCCTTGGCGTACCGGCTCCGGTCGGGGCGGCAGTAGTGACTCAGGACGAGGTGGCTGCCGGGGGCGAGCGCCTCGCGCAGGGT
This sequence comes from Nocardiopsis lucentensis DSM 44048, assembly GCF_000341125.1. Lineage (GTDB taxonomy): Bacteria > Actinomycetota > Actinomycetes > Streptosporangiales > Streptosporangiaceae > Nocardiopsis > Nocardiopsis lucentensis. The sequence continues at coordinate 2,046 of NZ_ANBC01000466.1, forward strand.
CGCGATGTGCTCCGCCGGGTTCTCGTCGTCGGACACGTGCGGCACGACGCCGGTGAGGAGCAGCCCGACCGGTCGGTCGAGGTCGAGGAACCGGCGGGTCTCGGGGTCGCTCAGAACCCGTCCGGGTTCGGTGAGCCCTCCGTGCACGGCGGTGGTGGTGCGGCCGTCGCAGAGGAGGGCCCGGTGGTGGGTGAGCACCATGGGGTCGTCGGTGGCGTAGACGACGCGGGCCTCCGGAGCGCTCTCCCGGGCGATCTCGTGCGGGTCCCCCGGCGCGGGCAGCCCGGCCCCGAACTGGAGGAACTGCGTGATCCCCGCCTCCTCCGCCAGCTGCCGGACGGCCCGTTGGAGGAAGGCGCGCTCACCGAGCACGATCTCCTGGAAGCCGGGCGCGGCCTGGTCGGCGCGGGTGGCGAGCTCGCGGTCGCCCTCGAAGTGGTCCTTGCCCTTGAGGTGGAAGGAGCGTAGTCGCGCGATGCTGGGCTGGGCCAGATCGACGACGGGCGGCGGCTTGGCTCGGAGGTGTTTGTCCCCCGCCTGCCTCAGGAAAGGGGGGGAGGTGAATCGCGACATCGCCGTCCTCTTGTCGTGAGGTGGGGAAGTGTGCTCGACTCCTGGGATTGTATTCCTCACGGGCGGTGTTTGTTAACCGAGTCGAGGATACGGGTCGTAAAAAAACGCGCGCTCAGGGATGCCCTTGCCGCGTCCCGTGCCGTGGGTCGCTCCAATCCAGGACGACCAGGTCATATACCCCTAATGTCCATTTTGTGGGGAATCCGGAGGGGGTGGAGCGTGTGTCGCGTGGGGCCGTGCCGCCGGCCTCGCGGCCCTACGGGGTAACCGATCGCGCGCTCCCGCGGGTGTGTGGGTGGCGTGGCCGGGGGCACTTCCTCGAACACGCGTCGGAACGTGGATTGTCCACCTATGTCGCCAAAGGGCCACGGGTCGCATACGGAGCGGAGTAGAATAAGGTCGCCGCCAAAACGGTCGAATAATTCCCTGTGCACACTCGCGGCCTGCGCGAATCCACTCCGGCCGCCACGAAAGCGCAGGAAGGGCGAAGGCGCGGTCGCCGTCGAAAACCCTTCACCGCCCGCACCGTCATGTCGCGCGGCCTGAGCGGCTCCGTTCGGCCGCGCCGCGCGGTTAGCCTGGGGGGATGGACCGTCCCCACACCATCCTGAGCTGCGCCGTGTCGGTCGACGGGCGCATCGACGACACCGGCCCCGAGCGGCTCCGGCTGTCCAATGAGGCGGACTTCGCCGAGATCGACGAACTGCGGGCCGAGTGCGACGCGATCCTCGTCGGCGCCGGCACCCTGCGGGCGGACGATCCACGACTCCTCGTGCGCTCCCCGGAACTGCGCGCACGCCGTCGCGCCCAGGGCCGCCCCGGGAATCTGCTCAAGGCCGTGGTCACCCGGAGCGGGAACGTCGATCCGGCGGCCCGCCTCTTCTCGACCGGGGACGCCGGCGCGGTCGTCTACACCGGAGGCGGCGGAGTTCCCCTGGCCCGCGAGCGCCTGGCCGCGCGCCCGACCGCCGAGCCCCCCGCCGAGGTCGTGGACGCCGGAGACCCGCCCACCGCGGAGGCGATCCTGGCCGACCTGGCCGCGCGCGGCGTCGAGCGCCTGCTCGTGGAGGGCGGCGGGCACATCCACACCCTCTTCCTCACCTCGGGCCTGGTGGACGAGCTCCGCCTGGCGGTCGCCCCCTTCTTCGTGGGAGAGGGGGACGCCCCGCGCTTCGTCCTGCCCGGGGCCTTCCCGCACGGGCCCGGGGCGCCCATGCGGCTGATCGAGACCCGCGCGCTCGGCGACGTCGCCGTCCTGCGTTACCGCCTGGGGGCCGCGGAGGAGAGCAGATGACCGTCGGACCGCCCCCGGCCGAGGGCGGCGCCGACGCGTACTGGCTGCGCCGCGCCGTCGACCTCTCCCGGAATTGCCCGCCCTCGACCACGGCCTTCTCCGTCGGCGCGGTCGTGGTGGCCGCCGACGGAACCGTCCTGGGCCAGGGTTACTCCCGCCGTGACTCCCCGCGAGACCACGCCGAGGAGGTGGCCCTCAGGGAGGTGGAGGCGGACGACCCCCGTCTGGGCGGGGCCACCCTCTACTCGTCGCTGGAACCGTGCAGCGCCCGTTCCTCCCGCCCCGTGCCCTGCGCGGAGCTGGTGCTGGGTACCCCGGTCCCGCGCGTGGTCTTCGCCTGGCGCGAGCCGGAGCTGTTCGTGGACTGCGACGGCGCCGAACGGCTGCGCCGCGCGGGCCGGGACGTCGTGGAACGCCCCGACCTGGTCGGGGGCGTACGCGAGGTCAACGCCCACCTGCTGGGATAGAGGCCGGAACGCCCGGGGCGGGCGGCGCCCGAACAGAGTGGGTGCCGCGCCGGAGGCGCCGGTCGAGGGCGCCCGCTCCGCCGCTGAGCGGCCCCTCGGGCGGTGGCGGGCGACGGGCGGGCCGAAGCGAAGCGGCGGGGCCAGTGCGGACACGGCCTCAGAGCCGGTTGACGTCGGTGACCCGCACGACCGCGTGCCCCTCGGCGTCGGAGGCGGCCAGGTCGACCTCCGCGCTGATCCCCCAGTCGTGGTCGCCCGCCGGGTCGGCGAGGATCTGACGGATCCGCCAGAGCCCGTCCTCCTCCTCGATGAGCAGCAGCGCGGGGCCCCGAGCGTCGGGGCCGGTGCCGATCTCGTCGTGCTCGTCGAAGTAGTCCTCCAGGGACTCCTCCCAGGCCTCGGCGTCCCACTCGCCGTCGGTGTCCAGCTTCCCGAGGTCGACGTAGCGGCGGCGGGCGGCCAGCTCGACCCGGCGGAACATCTCGTTGCGCACCAGAACCCGGAAGGCGCGCGCGTTGGCCGTGATCGGGCGCACCCGCTCCTCGGCCTCGGCCTCCCCGTCCGGAGACTCCTCCTCCGGGTTGGTGAGCTGCTCCCACTCGTCCAGGAGGCTGGAGTCGACCTGGCGGACCAGCTCGCCGAGCCACTCCACGAGGTCGCGCAGCTCCTCGGTCTTGGCGTCGTCGGGCACGGTCTGGTTCAGGGCCTTGTAGGCGCTCGCCAGGTAGCGCAGCACCAGCCCCTCCGAGCGAGCGAGCTCGTAGAAGCCCACGTATTCGGTGAAGGTCATCGCCCGCTCGAACATGTCCCGAGCCACGGACTTGGGGCGCAGCGGGTGGTCGCCCACCCACGGATGCCCGCGCCGGTAGACCTCGTAGGCGTGGTCGAGCAGTTCCTCCAGCGGCTTGGGGTAGTCGATCTCCTCCAGCCGCTCCATCCGCTCCTCGTACTCGATCCCGTCCATCTTCATCTGCTGGACGGCCTCGCCGCGCGCCTTGTTCAACTGGGCGCCGAGGATCTGCCGTGGGTCGTCCAGCGTGGACTCCACGACGCTGAGCACGTCCAGTGGGTAGCTGGGCGACTCGGCGTCGAGCAGCTCCAGGGAGGCCAGGGCGAAGGTGGACAGCGGCTGGTTGAGCGCGAAGTCGGCCTGGAGGTCGACCGTGAGCCGTGCGGTGCGCCCCTGCTCGTCGGGCTCGGTGAGCGTCTCGACGATGCCGCCGTCCAGCAGCGACCGGTAGATGGCGATCGCTTCGCGGATGTGACGGCGCTGGGTCCTGCGGTCGTCGTGGTTCTCCGTGAGCAGGTGCCGCATGGCGGTGAAGCAGTTGCCGGGGCGGCCGATCACGCTGAGCAGCATCGCGTTGCTGACCCGGAACCGGGAGGTCAGCGGTTCGGGCTCGGCGTCGATGAGCTTGTCGAAGGTGGCCTTGTCCCAGGAGACGAACCCCTCGGGAGCCTTCTTGCGCACGACCTTGCGCCGCTTCTTGGCGTCGTCGCCCGCCTTGGCCAGCGCCTTCTCGTTCTCGATGACGTGCTCGGGCGCCTGGGCGACCACGTTGCCGACGGTGTCGAACCCGGCCCGCCCGGCCCGCCCGGCGATCTGATGGAACTCGCGGGCGCGCAGCCGCCGGACGCGCGTGCCGTCGTACTTGCTCAGGGCGGTGAACAGCACGGTGCGGATGGGCACGTTGACGCCCACCCCCAGGGTGTCGGTGCCGCAGATGACCTTGAGCAGTCCGGCCTGGGCCAGCCGCTCGACCAGCCGCCGGTACTTGGGCAGCATGCCCGCGTGGTGGACGCCGATGCCGTGCCGTACGTAGCGGGACAGGTTGCGGCCGAACCTCGTGGTGAAGCGGAAGTTGCCGATCTCCTCGGCGATCGCTGCCTTCTCCGCCTTGGTGCACATGTTGATGCTGGTCAGCGACTGCGCCCGCTCAACCGCCTGCGCCTGCGTGAAGTGCACGATGTACACGGGCGCCTGGCCGGTGGACAGGAGCTCCTCCAGCGTCTCGTGCAGGGGCGTGGCCCGGTAGTCGTAGTAGAGCGGGACGGGACGCTCGGCGGAGGCGACCACCGCGGTGGAGCGGCCGGTGCGCCGGTTGAGGTCCTCCTCGAACCGTGTGACGTCGCCCAGGGTGGCCGACATGAGCAGGAACTGGCACTGCGGCAGTTCCAGAAGGGGCACCTGCCAGGCCCATCCGCGGTCGGGCTCGGCGTAGAAGTGGAACTCGTCCATGACCACGGTGCCGATGTCGGCGCGGTCGCCCTCGGCGAGCGCGATCTGCGCCAGGACCTCGGCCGTGCAGCAGATGATGGGGGCGTCGGCGTTGACGCTGGCGTCGCCGGTCATCATGCCGACGTTGTCGGTGCCGAAGATCTTGCACAGGTCGAAGAACTTCTCCGAGACCAAGGCCTTGATCGGAGCGGTGTAGAACGCGCACTCATCGCGGGCCAGCGCCGCGAACAGCGCGCCCGTGGCCACCATGCTCTTGCCGGAGCCGGTGGGGGTGTTGAGGATGACGTTGGACCCGGAGACGACCTCGATGAGGGCCTCCTCCTGGTGCGGGTAGAGGGTGAGGCCCCGCTCCTCGGCCCACAAAGCGAACGCCTCGAAGAGGGAGTCGGGGTCGGGTTCGGCCGGAAGCACATCAATGAGACTCACGCTTCCTATACTGCCCGCTCTCACGCACCCTTCGGGACGGTCGCTCCTCGGGCGCCCCGCCGAACGGCGAAGGGCGCGCCCCGAGGGAGGCGCGCCCCGCTGGTTCCGGTCCTTCGCTGGGACCGTCAGCCCCTTGGGGCCATCGCTCCGTGTGCCGGGAGCCTAGACCAGGCCGAGCTTGCGGACGGTGTCGCGCTCCTCGACGAGCTCCTGGACGGAGGCGTCGATGCGCGCGCGGGAGAAGTCGTCGATCTCCAGGCCCTGGACGATCTCCCACTTGCCGTTCTTGGACACGACCGGGAAGGAGGAGATGAGGCCCTCGGGAACGCCGTAGGAGCCGTCAGAGGGGATGGCGGCGGACGTCCAGTCGCCCTCGGGGGTGCCGTTGACCCAGTCGTAGACGTGGTCGATGGCGGCGTTGGCGGCGGAGGCGGCCGAGGAGGCGCCCCGGGCCTCGATGATCGCGGCGCCGCGCTTGGCGACGGTCGGGATGAAGTCGTTCTCCAGCCAGGCCTGGTCGTCGACGGCCTTGGCGGCGTTGGCGCCGTTGACCTCGGCGTGGAACACGTCCGGGTACTGCGTGGCGGAGTGGTTGCCCCAGATCGTGAGCTTCTTGATGTCGTTGATCGACACGTTGAGCTTCTTGGCGAGCTGGGTGAGCGCGCGGTTGTGGTCGAGGCGGGTCATCGCGGTGAAGCGCTCGGCCGGGACGTCCGGCGCGTGGCTCTGGGCGATGAGGGCGTTGGTGTTGGCCGGGTTGCCGACCACCAGGACGCGGACGTCGTCGGCGGCGCCCGCGTTGATCGCCTCACCCTGCGGCTTTAAGATGCCGCCGTTGGCCTCCAGCAGGTCGCCGCGCTCCATGCCCTTGCCGCGCGGGCGGGCACCGACGAGCAGACCCACGTTGGTGCCCTCGAAGGCCTGGCGGGCGTCGTCGAAGATGTCGATGCCCTGGAGGAGCGGGAACGCGCAGTCGTCCAGCTCCATGGCCGTGCCCTCGGCGGCCTTGACGGCCTGCGGGATCTCCAGCAGACGCAGCTTCACCGGGGTGTCGGCCCCCAGCAGCTGACCGGAGGCGATCCGGAACAGCAGGGCATAGCCGATCTGGCCAGCGGCGCCGGTGACGGTGACGTTGACGGGTACTTGGGCCATGACGTGAACTCTCCTGACGACGAAGTGCGACCCGCGATGTTACCAACGGGTACGAAGCGGCGTCCGTGCCGGGGCGCTGGGGTCCGACCAGGCGCGCGCCGCACCTCACCACCCTAGACCGACCGTGCCCGGGGCGTGCGACCCAGGTACGGGGAAGGCGGCCACGCCCAGATGGGACCGTGCGTCAATCTCCCGTGGGCCACGGATTTACGGCGCGGAAACGTCGGACGCACCCTGTTAGGATGACGTTTGCCGAACGACGGCGGGCCGGTAGCTCAGCTGGTTAGAGCAGGGGACTCATAATCCCTGGGTCGCGGGTTCGAGTCCTGCCCGGCCTACCCCCTTGTCGAACGCGAAATCGGGTGTCGTCGACCCGTGCCCACGGGTCGACGACAGGGGGACATCGGACTGATGTCCCCCTTTTTCGCATTTGTGCGGGATTGTCGCCCTCGCTGGGTCGGCCCCGCAACGGATGGCGGCCGCCCCCGGCGCGTCGGCCGCTACTTCACCCAGGTGACGTTGAACGGGTAGGCGAACGGTTGCCCCTCGTTGGCGGCCTGCCCGGCCCTGATGCCCATGACCACCGAGAAGACCCACGCCGCGAGCCAGGTCAGGTAGCCGATGAGCACGACCATGAGCACGGCGGAGACCAGGTACACGATCAGCATGACGAGCTGGAAGTTCAGGGCGGCGAGCGCCTGCTGGCGGGCGTACGGGGAGTCGTCCTTCTTGATCACCCAGATGATGAGCGGGACGACCCACCCGAAGACGCCGCCGCCCACGTGGGCGAAGAAGGCCATCTGCTTGTCGTCCGGGTTGGGCTGGCCGCCGTAACCCGGCTGGCCGCCGTACCACTGCTGCTGGTCGTACGGGGAGGGGTGGCCCCCCTGCGGGGGCGGGCCGTAGCCGGGCTGACCCTGGGGCTGCCCCGGGTGGGGGTGGCCACCGGGCTGAGCCGGGTAGCCGCCGCTCTGGTACCCCGGCGGAGGGGTGTAGCCGCCGGTTCCGCCCTGGTGGCCGGGCTGGTTCCCCTGGCCGTAGGGGTCGCCCGGTGGGGGAGTGTTGGGGTGGGACATGGATGTCTCCTTCACGTGGATGTGGGACGAGGTGTTGCGGTCCTACCTCAGCAGACGGTCGCACACCGGGTATCGGTTCCGGATATCCCCGTGCGGATGTGCGCGGGTGGCGGGGCGGGGTCGGCCCGCGGCTTGTGGGNTCGTGACCATCATTCCAGGAGCGTGGTCCCGTGGCCGCCGGACGCGTGCCTTCCGTGCGCGGAGGACGCGCCCGCCACACCTCGGACGTCCCGGCATTTCGTGGTGGGAACAGGTGTACCACACATATCCGCAAAACGTGAGAATCATTCATGAACTCCGCACGGCACAGTGCATTATGTTTGGTTGGTTATTCATTATGTGGATTCCCGTGTGTTCTCCCTGGCCTTCCGTCCCGTCCGTACCGTGCCTGATGTCGTGTTCCTCCCTTCCGTTTCGGATGCACGCCTTAGACTGGCGATCTGCCCAGGGCGGTGGTGTCCCACGTCTCATCAACCCCAGTGCGCCCCGCACCGTCCTCTATGTCGGTGACACGTGGATCAGTGGAGAGGCGAGTGGTGAACGCGGGCAGGAGACGGCGGCGTGCACGGACCGGGCGTCGGGGACGGCTTCCCTCCCGCCTCGCGCGTGCCGGAGCAGCCCTGGTCGTGGTCGCGCTCGTTGCCGTGGTCGTCCACGTCCTCCCCCGAGAACCCGAACCCCGGTCGTTCGAGCACCGGCCGATCGCACCGGAGGCCTTCGCCGACCTCGTCGACAGCGTGGGCATCACCCGTGACGGTGCCGCACTCACCGGGGACCTCGACGGCGCGGGCAACAGCCTGTCCGCGTGGACCCTGGCCGAGGCCGGGTGGCACCCCGGCGGTGAGGTCACCGTCCTGGGCGTCCCGATCGACCTGCCCTCCTACGGTGACGGGCGCCCCGACCACCTGGTCTGTCGCGGCCAGCTCGTGGCCCTGGAGGAGGAACGCGTACGGTCGGTCGCCTTCCTCGTCACCGCGACCCGCAGCGACGATCTCGACGCCCCCGTCCTCGGTACCGGCCGCGTGGTCTACGCCGACGGCACGGAGGAGGAGTTCACCCTCTCCGTGCCCGACTGGGCGACGGGACCCGCGGCTGACGCCGTCCTCTCCCTCCCCTACACCAACTCCACCTCCCTGTTCGGTCGCAGCGCGGTGGGCGGTGCGCGCCTGTACGCCCGAACGGTTCCGGTCGACCCGCTGCGCGAGGTCTCCCACGTGGTGCTGCCCCGCGGACCGGTCGGCGGTGACATCCAGGTCTTCGCGGTGGAGGGGACGCCTGTGGGCGACGACTGGGTCGGCACCTGGTCCCGGGCCACCTCCGCCCTGTTGGAGGTCGGTCCCTGGGAGGACCAGACTCTGCGCCTGGTCGTGCGTACCAGCACCGGCGGCACGGGCGCGCGCATCCGCCTCGACAACACGTTCGCGGACCGGGCCGTCACCATCGGGGCCGCCTCCCTGGCCTTGCGCGGAACCGGCGCCGGCACGGAGGGCGCGGCGGTTCCGCTCACCTTCGACGGCGACTCCCGGGCCGTCATCCCGGCCGGGGGACAGCTCTTCAGCGACCCGGTCGCGATCGGCCTGCCCGCCGACACCGAGCTCCTGGTGAGCATGTACCTGCCGGGGCACGTGAGGAGCGCTCCAGTCCACTACGCGGCCGTGGACACCGGTTTCACGAGCGCTCCGGGGACCGGGGACCGCACCCTGGACACCAGCGGGGCCCCGTTCACCGGATTCGTCACCCAGTGGCCGTTCCTGACCGGGGTGGAGGTCCTCGGCGCGCCGGGCGCGGTCGTCACGGTCGGTGACTCCATCACCGACGGCGTCGGCGCCACCCGCGACGCCCACGCCCGCTGGCCCGACGTGCTCAGTGAACGGTTGGCCGCCCAGGACGGCATCCCCCACCTCGGGGTGCTGAACACGGGCGTGGCCGGGAACCAGGTCGTCAGCGACGTCTACCCGGGCGAGGGGCTGGGCGCCCCCGCNACGGGACGTGCTGGCCCAGAACGGAGTGGACACCGTCGTCGTCTTCGCCGGGATCAACGATCTGCGGTGGGGGGTGCCCGCGCGAAGGGTGATCACCGGACTCGAGGAGATCGCCGTGCTCGGCCGGGAACGGGGGTTGCGGGTCTTCGTGGCCACCCTCGCTCCCTGCGGGGGCGAGCGCCTGTGCACATCGCGGGTGGACCGGGCCCGCCAGGAGGTCAACGCCCACCTGCGGGCGCAGGCGACCGCGCCGGACTCCGTGTACGACGGGGTGTGGGACTTCGACCTGGTGTTGCGGGACCCGGCCGATCCGACGCGTCTGCTGCCCGCCTACGACTCCGGTGACCACCTGCATCCGGGAGACGCCGGGCTGCGCGCGATCGCCGAGTCCGTGGATCTGTACGCGCTGGTCGGGGGCTGACGTCCGAGCTTCGCGCGGTTCCGGTCAGCGAGGGCAGCCCAGGTGGTGGTGGATCACCAGATCGACGTAGACCGCGCCCAGGTCGTCCAGGCTCAGGCCGCCGTCGGGGTCGTACCAGTGCAGGAGCGAGTCGAGCGTCTCCAGGACCTCGTCGGCGGTCCTGCCGGGATCGAGGATGTCGAAGTCACCCGAGACGACGCCGTCCGCGATGATGGTGCGGAGGTGCTCACGGTAGGCACGAGTGAGACAGGTGATGTCCCGGTGTCGGGAGGGGTGGACCGCACGCAGGACCGGCAGCAATTCCTGCCCGAGCGCGGTCGCCGCGCGGTGCTTCCACCCGATCTCGACGTGCCGTTCGACCAGCCGCGCCACGCGTTCCAGCGCGGAGGCGCCGGTGTCGTCCGTGTCCAACTGCCCGTCGACCCGCTCGTGGGTGGAGCGTAGGACGACCGCGTAGGCCAGGTCGAAGCGCGTCGGGAAGGCGCGTCTGAGGGAGGCGGCGTCGGCCCCGGTCTCGGCCGCGATGTGCGCGGTCAGGTCGGACATGGCGATGCCGCGTGAGCCGTGCTCGGCGAACAGGCGTGCCGCGCAGTCCAGGACGGGGGCCGTGGTGCGGAGGGCGTGAGGGGAGGTCTCGGCCGTCATCTGTCGTTGGTGTCTCGTCGATCGGAATGCGCCGCGGAGGCGGGCAGCGCGGGGACTGATTCGGTGGGAATCCGTTCCGAGGGTATCCTCAGCGCGTCGTCGCGACGGGTGGAATGCAGGAAGTCGGCGTGGAATCGTGTAGTTATGCGGCACGTGGTGTTGATGTGCCCGTTCCCAGGCGAATGGGGGCACGAAACCCGTTCCGCACGTGGTTCGACGCCCCCAGTCGATGCTGTTGACCTGCTGAATCCGCTCTTGGTCAGGCGGATTCGGCGGTTTGTCGGCCCTCCTTCTCGGCGTCCTTCGTCAGTGAGGTCAGGTCCTCGATCCGTTCCGTGGCGAGCGCGTCGACCCCCATTCCAACGTACCGAGCCATTTCCGGAAACTCATTCACGTTCCACACGGCCACGCGATATCCGAAACGGTGGATCTCGCCGATCCGTTCACGGTTCAGGAAGGTGTTCCGCACTCCGAGGTAGGTCGGGTGCAGCGTCCGCGCCACGTCTTCCGGGGGCAGGCCGGGCTGGTCCCACGCCAGGAGCAGCGGCGCCTCGGAACTCCGTGATCGCAGTGCGCCCAGTGTCTCGACGGAACCGGTGAAGAGGACCCGGTCGGCCAGCCCCCGCTCGCGCAGAAGGGCGTCCGCGGCCAGCACGGCGTCCGGTGCGGCGGCGTCGATCAGCAGGGGCGGGGCGACCCCGGGACGGAACTCCCCCAGCACCTCCATCAGGGTGGGGACGCGCCGCTCCACGTCGTCCCGGGCGGCCGCGAGCTCGGCCAGGGTGAGGTCGGTGACCGGGCGGGGCGGGGCGCCCGGTGCGGTGGCGACGCGTTCGTCGACCAGGACGGGATATCCGTCCGAGCTCAGGTGGACGTCGACCTTGACCAGGTCGGCTCCTGCGCGCCACGCTGATCGCAGGGCGGGGAGGGTGTTCCCCGGGAAATGTGCGGTGTCTCCGCTCAGTGCGATGGACAACGTCATGGTGACAGGGTGGCAAAGTCGGCGGCCGTACGTGGTGCAAACAGGAAAAACGTCGACCAAGACGGACTGGCACCATGGATCGCGGAGCCCGGTGGCCGGGGCGGCGCATCCGGTCCTCCGTTCGCTCGTGTGGCCGCGGGTGCGGTCACTGCGAGCCGTGTCACGTCGTCAGACCGCTGTCCTGGTCCCTCGACCTGGGAAACTCTGTTACATGGCGTCGTATCCGCACGGCGTTCCCCTGTCGGCCCTTGAGTGTGAGGCGAGCGATGATCCCGGACCAGCGACGAGAGCACATCCTGAAGCTCCTTCAGGAGCGTCACGTGTTGAGCATCAACGAGCTCACGTCGATGCTGTCCGTGTCCCACATGACGGTCCGGCGTGACATCCAGGCCCTGGAGAACGACGGCAAGGTCCTGTCGGTGACGGGCGGCGTGCGGCTGGCGGCGCGGCTCAAGAGCGAGCCGTCCTACCTGGCCAAGGCGCAACTGGAGGTGCCCGCCAAGCGGGCGATAGCGCGCGCGGCCGCCGAACTCGTGCGGGAGAACTTCACCATCTACCTGGACGCGGGGACCACCACGCTCCAGATGGTCCCGCTGCTCACCGACAAGGTCGGCCTGACCGTCATCACCAGCGACTTCAACGTCGTCGGGCACCTGATGGAGTACCCGGGGATCGAGCTGATCCACACCGGTGGCGTGGTGTCGCACTCCGACCACTCGTCAGTGGGCCAGTTCACCGCCGACTTCCTGCGCAAGGTCAACGTCGATCTCGCCTTCATCGCCAGCAGCTCCTGGGATTCCGAGCGCGGTTCGACGACCCCCTCGGAGGCGAAGGTCATCGCCAAGCAGGAGTTGCTGCGCATCGCCTCCAAGAGCGTGCTGACCGTCGACAGCACCAAGTACGGCAAGTTCGGCACGTTCAGGGTGGCGAGCCTGGAGCAGTTCGACCTGATCATCACCGACGACCGGCTGCCGCGCTCGGCCGTGGACGAGCTGGCCGAGCGGGACGTGCGCCTGAAGCTGGTGGAGTGCGAGTGAGTCGCTTCTAGGCCGTGTTCACTCGGGCCTCCGCTCCGCTTCGACCTGGGAGGAGCGGCGGCTCAGTCCTCGTCGTCGTCGAGCTCGGCCGGGGCGAAGAGCGCCAGCTCGGTGCCGTCGGGGTCGAAGAAGACGAGGGTGGAGCCGTCGGCGTCGTGGCTGGCGGGGGTGTGCTCGACGTCCATCCTGGTGAACCGGTCCTCCCATGCCTCCAACTCGCCCAGGTTGCTCACCTGGAGGACGAGGCGGTCGAGGCCGCAGCGGCGGTGGTCGAACTTCCCCTTGAAGTTGTCCCGGTGCTGGACCAGGTCCAGCAGGAACCCGCAGGAGTGACGGCACTCGGTGCGCAGGGTGCCGTTCTCGTCCTCGCTGCGCAGCTCCTTGAATCCCAGGACCGAGCGGTAGAAGCGCACGCTCTCGTCGCGGTCACGGACGGAGAGGGTGACGCGGGAGAGTCCGCAGATCTGGGGCACCTTGACCTCTCTTCGCCGTCGGCCGGACCTGGGTTTCATGGTGGTCAGTAGATCGAGCACGGTCATCGAGCCTAGGGCCGATCAGACGGTGCCTTGCCACGCCTTAACGCGTGCTTAACACATGATGTTCCGAGGGTCACGTGCCACCGTTCCCACGTGTCGCGGAGACCGCCTCCCGGGGGTCCGTGGAATCCGCCTCCGTATCGCCCCTTCGCACGTACCAACGGCTCCGCATCACCAGCGTGTTGACCGCGACCGCGACGAGCGCACCCGCGGTGGCCAGGGCGAACGCTCCTTGGTGGCCGTAGGCGTCGGCGAGCGATCCGGCCACGATCGACCCCACCGACTGGCCCAGGATGAGGAAGCTCAGGATGAGCGCCATCGACTGTGACATCCGGCTCGGCGGAGCCGCCCGCTCGATCAGCCCGAACAGGCTCACCAGGTGCGGGCCGATCGCCACGCCGAGCGCCAGGATGGCCAAGGAGAGGCCGGTGGCCCCGTCCGCCAGGTAGAGCGGGAACGTGAGCAGGAACAGCGCGCCCGCGGCGACCCGGACCCGTGCGGGCAGGGTGAACGCGACGGGCAGGGACGCCATCATGAGACCGGCGACCGCGCTGCTGGAACCCTGGAGGGCGTACATCAGTCCGGACAGGTCGCCGTGGCCGGAGTCGGTGGCGAACGCGGTCACGCCGGTGGACATGCCTCCGAAGAACAAGCCCTGACAGAACATGGGGACGGCGATCACCATGAGGGCGGGCGTGGCGATCCTGCCGCCCGCCCCCCGTACCGGCGGTGTCCCCGGCGGCGCGGTCGGGTGCAGCGCGAACACGGCCCCGAACACCCCGATGAGCACGGCGGCGCCCAGAACGCTGGCCGAGGGGGAGAGGGTGACGGTGAGCACGCCGACCAGGGCCGGGCCCAGGACGAAGGCGGCCTCGTCCAGCACCCCCTCGACCGACATCGCCGCCGCGAGGGAGCGTTCGCGGTCGGCCCCGCGCCGGTCGGCGGCCCGGATGAGGCCCACCCACCGGGTGCGGGCCATGGGGCCGATCTGGGGCATGCACAGGCCCGACAGGGCGGCGAGCACGGTCAGGACGGCGGGTGACCGGTCCGCCGAGACCGCCGCCACGAGGAGACCGATGAGGACGGCGTCCACGAGCGCGGTGGCCAGAACCGGCCGCCGCTGCCCGTGGCGGGCGGGGAAGCNCCACGGTCTCGCCCAACGCGAAGGCGCCGCTGACGACCCCGGCCACGGCCACACTGCCGGTGGCGGAGGTGACCAGGGTCAGCAGGCCGATGAGGGCCATGGAGACGGGGAGCCGGGCCAGGAACGTGGCCGTCAACAGCGGCCAACCGGCGATCGCATCCATGCGTCGCAGCGTTTCCAGTGGTGACATCCGCTCCCCGTCCCCGCCCTTCCTGCCCGTCTCCCGGAGGCCGCCGCGCGAAGGAGTGGACACCCTCGACGGACGCCTTCGGCGCGGTGGCTCTCTAGGGATTGCAGCACGGAGGCTTGAACACGGACAATCGTCGGAGAGACCAAAATTCATCCCATGATATGGCCGTTTCGGGTCGGATCTCGTGGGTCCGTACGTCCAGTGCACGTCAGCGACGTGACGAAGGTGGTGTGAACCTCTGACTTTCGCTGGTTCCACCCCCTCCGGACTGACTGTGTAGGTTCGTCCGCATGGACTTCTCCGAGCCGCTTCGGGCCCTGCGCCACGCCCTGCGGCCGCTGCCCGGCTGGCCGAACCGGCGCGCGCTCACACGCGACGCCGTTCTGGCCGCCCTGGTCGGTGTGGGCCTGTTCCTGGAGGCCGCCGCGGCGTGGGGCCGAGGGGACACGGACCCCGGATCGATCCTCGTCCTCCACACGGCCCTGTTCGCGGTCGGGCTCCTGGTGATCGTGCTCACTCGCCTGTACCCCGTCCTCGCGGTGATCGTGGTCCTGTTCGGGGGGCTGACGTCGATGACCTTGGGGGTCCTGGTACCCGGCGCCGCCTTCCTCCTCGGGCGCCGCTCCCCGAGCCTGTGGCCCGCGGTCACCGTCTTCGCCACCGGCACCGCGGTCTGGCTGGCCGTCCTGGTCACGGTGTGGTCGGGCGACGTCGACGCCTGGACGATCACCGTCATCACTCTGGTCTTCTACCTCGTCGTGCCATGGCTGATCGGCGTCTACCGGCGCCAGCACGCGGCGCTGACCGCCGCCGGGTGGGAGCACGCCCGCCACATCCAACGCGAGCACCGGCTGGCGGAGGAACAGGTACGACTACGCGAACGCTCACGGATCGCCCAGGACATGCACGACTCGCTCGGCCACGAACTCAGCCTCATCGCCCTGCGCGCCGGAGCACTGGAGGTCACGCCGGACCTGGCCGACGAACACCGCCGCGCCGTCGCCGAACTGCGGGCCGACGCGGTCAACGCGACCACACACCTGCGGGAGATCATCGGCGTTCTGCGCGCCGACGCCGAACCCGCCCCCATGGCTCCCGCCGACGAGGGCGTGCCCGCACTGGTCGAACGGGCCCGCGACTCCGGTATGCGCGTCATGCTCGTACGCGACGGTGACGTGTCCGATCTGCCGCCGATGGTCGGCCGGGCCGCGCACCGGGTGGTCCAGGAGGCCGTCACCAACGCCGCCAAGTACGCGCCGGACGCCTCGGTCACCGTGTGGCTCGGCGTGGGTGACACGGCCCTGGAGGTGCGGATCACCAACGCCCCGCCGGTCGGCGTCCTACCGGAGACCCCCGAGGGCGGGGGCCGGGGCCTGATCGGACTGCGCGAGCGCGTCCGGGTGGCCGGAGGGTCGTTCACCGCGGGGCCGCGCGACGGCGGTTGGGAGGTGGCCGCGACCCTACCGCTCGGGGACACGGTCCCCGTCGCCTCGGCGGACGACACCGCGCATGAGCGGTCGGACGACATCGACCGGCTGGAGCGGG
>NZ_ANBC01000467.1 GCF_000341125.1 Nocardiopsis lucentensis DSM 44048
GACCCTGCCCGTCACCCTCCTTGTGGTGGCCGTGGTCGTGTCGGTGGGACCGATATCGCTGATGGCGGAGGAGCAGATCCTCCCGTCCGAGGATCTGGCGAGGATCTCGGTCGGTGACACCCGTGAGGAGGCCGAACGGTACCTGCCGGCCGACTCGGTCCCGCTGACCACCGCCGAACACCGGATGTACCGCGAACCCGAGGACGCCCAGTGCGCGTACTACCGCGACGGGTCGCCGCTGCTCGCCCCGGAGGCCGTCCTCCACCAGGTGTGCTTCCGTGACGGTCGTGTGGTCCGCGCGGGAACCGCCACCACCGACTGAGGGTCCGTGAGGGCCCCACCGCGTGCGCGGACCCGCGCGCGCCTACCGACCGCAGGAGGAGACCGACCGTGATCCGGGTGCTGATCGCCGACGACGAGACGATGATCCGCGCGGGTGTGCGCGCCATCGTGCAGAGCGACCCGGGGATCGAGGTGGTCGCCGAGGCCGCCGACGGGCGCGAGGCGGTGGAACTGGTGCTCTCCCACCGGCCCGACGTCGTCCTGCTGGACATCCGCATGCCGCGTATGGACGGACTGGCGGCCACCGCGGAGATCCGCAGTGTGGCGCCCGACACGGCCGTCGCCATCCTCACCACCTTCGGCGAGGACGGGTACGTCTCCCGGGCCCTGGGTGACGGCGCCGCCGGGTTCCTGCTCAAGGCGGGCGACCCGCGCGAACTCATCGCCGGGGTGCACGCCGTGGCCGAGGGCGGTGCCTACCTCTCACCGCGGGTGGCCCGGCAGGTGATCGCGCACTACGGAGGTGGGCGCGCCGCCCGGGAGGCGGCCGCCCTGGCCCGGGTCGGGGAGCTCACCGACCGGGAGAGGGAGGTGCTCGCCCTGGTCGGGGCGGGGCTGTCCAACGCTGACATCGCCCGCCGCCTGTTCCTGGTGGAGGGCACGGTGAAGAGCTACGTGAGCGCGATCCTCAGCCGCCTGGGACTGCGTAACCGCGTGCAGGCGGCGATCCTGGCCTACGAGGCCGGGCTCCCGGACGCGGTCGACACCTGATCCCCGCCATCCCCGTGGTCCGGACACGGTGCGGTCACCGGATGCGGGGAATACTCGGGACATGGTGAGGACGAGGACTTTCGAGGACCGCCCCGGGCCGAACGGGGCCGTGGAACTGGCGCCGCTGCGGGCGGCCTGGCGGGAGCTGGCGGGGCGGGGCCCCGAGGCCGTGGCGGTGGGTGACGAGCTGCTCGGCAGGTGGGGCGAGGAGCACCGCAGGTACCACACGCTGACGCACCTGTGGGAGACGCTCCGGGCCGTCGACGTCCTCGTGGACCAGGCCGACGACCCGGACGCCGTGCGGTACGCGGCCTGGTTCCACGACGCCGTGTACGAGGGGCGCCCGGGGGAGGACGAGCACGAGAGCGCGCGCCTGGCCGAGCGGCTGCTGACCGAACTGGGCGTCGATCCGGGGCGGGTCCGCGAGGTCGTGCGGTTGGTGGAGGCGACCGCCGACCACCGAACCGACCCGGGTGATGCGGACGGCGCGGTCTTGTGCGACGCGGACCTGGCGGTGCTGGCCTCGGCCCCCGACGAGTACCTGGCCTACACGGCGGCCGTGCGCGCCGAGTACCGGCGGGTGCCAGACCGTCTCTTCCGGGAGGGCCGGCTGTCGGTGTTGCGCTCCTTGAGGGGCGCCCCGTACCTGTACGCCACGCCGTACGGCCGTACCCACTGGGAGGAGCGCGCCAGAGCCAACATCGACGCGGAGATCGAGCGTCTTGAGGCCGCGGAGGAGGTGGAACCGCCGCACCTGTGACAGTGCCTCCGTGACCGGTGCGCCCAGGCGCGCCGCGGCGCGGTCAGTCCCGGTCCCCGTCGGGCGGGGTCCGTCGTCGCCGCAGGCCCGAGGCGCGCAGCCGGGTGACGAGTTCGCGTCCGCTGACGTGTTCGGCACCCAGCTTCACCGCTCGTGCGTGCAGGTGCTCGGGGATGTCGTAGTGGTCGCGGTCGAAGGCGCGGGGGCCCACACCGAGTGCGCTGGCGAAGGCGTGTAGTTCGTCATAGGAGTGGTCGCTGACCAGGTGGGCGAAGAGCCAGCCGCGTGGTCCGGGCCAGAGGGGTGTGTCGATGAGGACGCTCATGAGGTGCGCGGTGTGGTCACGGCCCGCCAGGGCACGGGGCTGGAGAGGACCATGGTGCTGGAGGGGCGGCCGTGTTCAGCTAGCCGGTCGATGACCTCCTCGAAGTGCTCCATGGACCGCACCGCGATGAACAGGACGCAGCAGGCGTCCCCGGTCACCCGGTGCACCTGGAGGATCTCCGGCAGGTCCAGGGCGGTGGGTTCGCGCAGCAGGCAGTGCGCGCCGAAGCACTCCATCCGCACCAGTGCCGTCACCGGGAGTCCGGCCGCGGCCGGGTCCACGTGCGCGTGGTAGCCGGTGATCACTCCGCGGTCGGTGAGGCGGCGGACGCGGTCGGCCACGGACGGGGCGGACAGGTTGATCCGGCGGGACAGCTCGTTGAACGACAGGCGCCCGTCCTGTTGAAGCTCGGTCAGTATCCGCTGGTCAACGCTGTCCAGCGGGGTTGCCGGTCTCGAGGTCATACTTTGCGATCCCAAACTAGGAATGTCTTTTACGTCATGGATACCAGGTAAACGCCCGACTTGTGGCGTCATCGCCCATTCCTCCAGCCGCCTTCCGTGGTCGATCATGTGAACCTGCGTCACCGTGGACCGCGAGGGGATCCTCCCGCCCGCCACGGGGACGCAGCGGAAGACGACGCAGCACCGACGAGGGGTTCCCATGCTCTCCACGACCGCCCAACAGTGTCCGTACATGCCGGGCGGTGACGACGACGGAGTCGAGGCGGGGGGCGG
>NZ_ANBC01000468.1:0-31350 GCF_000341125.1 Nocardiopsis lucentensis DSM 44048
GGCGTGGACACCCTCCTCAGCCTTCAGAACACACGCACCGACGAGCCCGCCGAGTCCGCGTTCATCATCAGCACCCAGGTCATGGAGCTGCTGTTCACGCTCGTGCAGGAGCGTTGGGAGGCGGCCCGGGACGCCTTGGAGACCGACGACGTCCCCGGGGCGATCGCGTGGCTGCGCCGGGCCCGCAACGCCCAGGACGTGCTCAACGCCTCCTGGGGGCTGCTCGCCGACATGACGCCGACCGAGTTCAACCGGTTCCGCCCCGCCTTCGGCGAGGCCTCCGGTTTCCAGTCCTACGGCTACCGCAAGCTGGAGTTCCTGCTCGGGAACAAGTCCGCGGCGATGATCCGCCCGCACAAGGCGATGGGCGGGGTGGTCACCGAACTGACCCGCCTCCTGGAGGGGCCGAGCCTGTACGACGCGGCGCTGCGCCTGCTGTTCCGTCGCGGACTCCCGGTGCCCGAGGACCACGCTGAGCGCGACTGGACCGCCGACTACGAGCCCAGCCCCGAGGTCGAACGGGCCTGGACCGAGGTGTACCGCGACGATCAGCCCGGAAACGAGCTGTTCCTGCTGGCCGAGGCGCTGCTCGACGTCGCCGAGCGGGTGACCCGGTGGCGCCACTCCCATCTCGTCGCGGTCAAGCGCACCATGGGACGCAAGCCCGGCAGCGGCGGCTCCAACGGTCTCAACTGGCTCGCGCGCCACGTCGAGCAGGACGTCTTCCCGGAGCTGTGGTCGCTCCGGAACACCATCTGAACCACCGGTACCACTCGCATCACCAGGAAGCAGGAACCGATGACGCCCACCACCCGTGAGGAGTGCGCCGCCCTCGACGCGGCCGACCCCCTCGCTCCCCTCCGCGAGGAGTTCGTCCTCCCCGAGGGGGTGATCTACCTGGACGGCAACTCGCTGGGGGCGCTCCCGAGATCCACTCCCGGACGGGTCGCCGACATGATCGAGCGCGAATGGGGCCAGGACCTCATCCGGAGCTGGAACACCGCCGGGTGGTGGGACAAGCCGCGCACCCTGGGCGCCAAGGTCGCCCCGCTGGTCGGGGCCGACCCCGACGAGGTGGTCGTCGGTGACGGCGTCTCGGCGAACCTGTTCAAGGTCCTCATCGCGGCCCTGCGCATGTCCGACCGCTCCGTCGTGCTGGGCGAGGCGGGCAACTTCCCCACCGACCTGTACGTCACGGAGGGCGCGGTCGGGCTCGCCGGGGCCACCCAGCGCCGGATCGACCCCGACGGCCCCGCGCTGGGGGAGGCGCTCGCCGCGGGCGACGTGGCGGTCGTGCTGCTCAGCCACGTGGACTACCGCACCGGAACACTGCGGGACATGCCGGGCATCACCCGCACGGCCCACGACCACGGCGCCCTGGTCGTCTGGGACCTGTGCCACAGCGCGGGCGCGGTGCCCATCGACCTGTCCGGCTGCGGTGCGGACTTCGCCGTCGGCTGCACCTACAAGTACCTCAACGCCGGACCGGGCGCACCCGCCTTCCTGTACGCCGCCCGGCGTCACCACCCGGTCGTCGACCAGCCGCTCAGCGGTTGGCACGGGCACGCGCGCCCGTTCGACTTCACCGCCGACTACGAGCCGGCGCCCGGGGTGTCCCGCTTCCTCAGCGGTTCGCAACCGCTCGTGGCCGACGCCGCCCTGGAGGCGAGCCTGGACGTGTGGGCCAAGGCCGACATGGACCTGGTGCGCGCCAAGAGCCTGGCGATGACCGACCTGTTCTTGCGTGTGACCGGGGAGGCGGGGCTCGTGTCGGCCACCCCGCTGGACCACGGGCGGCGGGGGAGCCAGGTGGCGCTGCTCCAGCCGGAGGAGGGCTCGGGGTACCCCATCGTGCAGGCGCTGATCGAGCGCGGAGTGATCGGTGACTTCCGCGCCCCTGACGTCATGCGGTTCGGGTTCACCCCGCTTTACCTGCGATACGTGGACGTCTTCGACGCCGCCACCGCCCTCGTGGAGGTCGTCCGGACCGGCGAGTGGCGTGAGGAGCGCTTCGCCCAGCGCGCCCAGGTGACCTGATCCGTCGCCGTAGCGGACGTTTCCCGTTGCCCCGGAGGACCGCGGTCCTCCGGGGCAACGCCTTTTCCGAAGACAGCCGGCAGGGTGACCTGGGGCACGTGACAAGGTTACGTGGCCTTTGCCACACGGGCGTGTGATCGCCTCTTGTCGGGAGTGGCCGCGATAACGCGCACTACCAGTGGGTAAACACTGTTGCTGAGGGCTTTCCGCAGGTGAGAGCTGGTGTCATCTGAGTGTGGTGCCAACCACGACCACGGTCTCCGATGTGGGTCCAGAAAGTGCTAAACCGCCTGTGAAATAGGCGTTCCGGCACTGCCGTGTCGCTTTTTACTTTGTTTCTCGGTGTTTGTCGATGACTACGACGCGTCATTTTACTCGCGATCCTTCGGCACTTTACCGAAGCGTGGGCTAGTGTCGCTCGTGATCGGTTCGTGATGAGTATCGACGATCCGATGCCGAGCCCTTGAAGGCTGAGTGCCGCAAGGGAGTCGAGACCCTCTCCCGGGAACCGGGCCGCACGAAACCACGTGCCGCCATCCGGAGTGCCGAGCCCATCGGCGCCCCTCGTTCCCGCCCGCCTTCGCCGTCGGCGACGCGGGAGCCCCATGAATGTCGCCCTGACACGGGTGTGCTCTGAGCGCGCCCGTGTGTCCAGGACGCGCCATACCCACGGTCTTCTCGGCCCTGTCGCCTACCTGGCTATTTCTTCATGAGCAACGAGACTCCGATTCAGCACGGCCACGTCACCGCTACCTACTTCTGGGACGACGGTTCCGGGATCAACGGGGACACGGGCGCCCCCGCATACGGCAAGCCCATGCAGGAAGGCCTGTTCTCCAGCCCGAGCTGGCCGCTGGGAACCGAGGGTTACATCGTCTACGAGGGCGAGGAATACGAGTTCTTCATCGGTGACCGCGGTCCGGGCGTCCCCTCCCACGACTGCGACGTGCTGCTCGACATCGACGGCAAGACCTTCGCCAAGATGACCGGCGAGACCTTCAACGACACGACCCTGACCGTCAGCGGCGGCAACGGCCACGCCGAGGTCGAGTACTACATCACCGAGTGGGGCGACGGCTACGGCACCCCCGGCGCCCCGCACCCCTTCCAGCAGCCCGACAACAAGTGTGAGGACGCGGTCTCCCCGCTGCCCGAGCCGGAGCCCGAGGAGGAGCCGGAGCCCCAGCCCACCGAGGCCGAGGAGGAGGCGAAGAAGGAGGAGTCCGCGAAGGACTCCGACGAGGTCGCCAAGCCCAAGGCCACGGAGGAGCAGGAGGACCGGTCCGAGGAGGCCGCCGCGGCCGATGCCCAGGACGGCGACGACTCCGGCGTGACCGCGCAAACCGCGGCCAACGACCTGTCCGCCATGGAGCTGACCGGTGCCGACGGCGCCCTGGGCGCCACGGGTCTGCTCACCCTGGCCCTGATCCCGGCCGTCCTCATCGCCCTGTTCTTCGCCTGGACCCGCCGCCCGTCCGGCGCCCACGCGGGTGCGGCCGACGGCGAGGGCAAGGGCCTGCTGTCCATGAGCTCCGGACGCCACGCACTGGCCTCCCTGGTCGACCGACTGCGCCGCAAGTAGCCGGAAAACCTCCCCGCGACGAGGGCCGGAAGGGGCCGCGGTGCCGACCGCGGCCCCTTCGTCGTGTTTTCTTCGGGCCCGCCGCTTCGCTTCGGCCCATGTTCGGACGCCCCGAAGGCAGGGATTCTTCATCCTCGCCCTCGCCCGCCCGTCGCCCGCCACCACCCTCAACCGACGCCTGCGGCGCAGTCCCGTCCACAAGACCCCTGCCGGCGCCCGAACGACGAACCCCCTGCGGTGACCGCTGTGCTCTGGGCGGCTGCTCCGGGAGGACCTAGACGTCCCCGATGAGCAGCCCCGGCCGCTCCACGCAGTCGGCGACGAAGCGCAGGAATCCGCCCGCGACACCGCCGTCGCACACTCGGTGGTCGAAGGTGAGGGTGAGTTCGGTGACCGGCCTGGGCACCACGGCGTCGCCGACCACCCACGGGCGACGGAGGATTCGGCCCAGGCCGAGGATCGCCGCCTCCGGGTGGTTGATGATGGCGGCCGACCCGTCCACGCCGAACACGCCGTAGTTGTTGACGGTGAACGTCCCACCGCGCAGCGCCTCGGGCCCCAACGCGCCCGACCGCGCCGCCTCGGCGGTCTCACGCAGGCGGGCGGACAGATCCCGGGTGGTCAGGCGGTCGGCGTCCCGCACGACCGGTACCACCAGGCCGCGCGGCGTCTGCGCGGCGAAACCGAGGTGCACGGGGTCGAAGCGCACCACCTCGTCACCCGCGGTGTCGAAGTGCGCGTTCAGTTCGGGGAACCGCGCCAGGCCCAGGAGCGCGAACCGCGCCACCAGGGCCAGGAGGCTCACCGGCCGCTCCGGCGCCGCCTCGTTCAGCTCCCGGCGCAGCTCCACCAGCCCGGTCGCGTCGGCGTCCACCCACACCGTCGCCTCGGGGATCTCCCGTCTCGATCGTTCCAGCCCCCGGGCCATCGACCGGTGAGCACCGCGCAGCGGCGCCCGGTGCGTGCCCGGCGGGTCCGCCCTCCGGGCGCCGTCGCCCGCGGCACCGCCGGAGACCAGGGCCGCCACATCCCTGCGCAGGACCAGTCCGCCCTCCCCGGTGCCACGCACCGCCGACACGTCGATCCCGTGCTCTCGGGCCAGGCGCCGCACCAGCGGCGACACCACCCGCGTGCGCTCAGCTCCCGCCGTCCGTCCGGCCCCGGAGGGGTGTCCGGCCCCGGCGCCCCGCGTGTTCGGGGGAGTGGGTGGGCCGCTGGTCCCCGTTGACCCTCGCGGCCCACCCGCCCCGCGGGCGCGCCGACGCGTGGCCGGTGCGCCCCCTCCCGTGCCGTAGCCCACCAGGACGGCTCCCGACCCCGCGGATTCCCCGGCGGCCCCATCGCCGCCGACGGGGGCGGAGCCCTCCCGTGCGTTCGGCACGGTGGTCTGTGCGACGGTGATGAGGGGCGTGCCGACCGCGACCACCTCACCCACCGCGCCGTGCAGTTCGGCCACCGTGCCCGCGTACGGACACGGCACCTCGACCGAGGCCTTGGCGGTCTCCACCTCGGCCACGGGCTGGTCGACGCAGACCTCGTCGCCCACCGCCACCAGCCAGGTCAGGATCTCGGCCTCGGTCAGCCCCTCGCCGAGGTCGGGCAGTGCGAACGACCGTGTTCCGCTCACCCGTCCACCCCCGTTCCGTCGGCGTCGGCCACCCACCGCGACTCCCACTGGAGGCGGTCCACGGCCGCCAGGATCCGGTCGACCCCGGGGAGGTGGAGGTGTTCCAGCTTGGGAGGGGGATAGGGCACGTCCAGGCCGCCGACCCGCAGCACCGGCGCCTCCAGGTAGTGGAAACAGCGCTCGCTGACCCGCGCGGCGACCTCCGCCCCGTACCCGCCGAACACCGACGCCTCGTGGACCACGACCGCGCGCCCGGTGCGGCGCACCGACGCCGTCACCACCGAGTCGTCCCAGGGGGTGAGCTGGCGCAGATCCACCACCTCCAGGGAACGGCCCTCCTCCGCGGCCACCGCGGCCGCCTCCAGGGCGGTCTCCACCATGGGCCCGTAGACGACGAGGGTCGCGTCACTTCCCGTCCGCCGTACGACGGACCGCTCCATCGGCTCGGTGCGCACCGGGAGCTCGACGGCCTCCTTGGACCAGTAGCGGCGCTTGGGCTCCAGGAAGACCACGGGGTCGTCGCACGCGATGGCCTCGCGCAGCATCGAGTACGCGTCGGCCGGGGTGCCCGGGGTCACCACGCGCAGCCCGGGGGTGTGCGTGTAGTAGGCCTCTGAGGAGTCGCTGTGGTGCTCGACTCCACCGATCCCGCCGCCGTAGGGCACGCGGACGACCACGGGCACGGACACGGTTCCCCGGGTCCGGTTGCGCATCTTCGCCAGGTGGGAGACGAACTGTTCGAAGGCCGGGTAGGCGAAGGCGTCGAACTGCATCTCCACGACCGGGCGCAGGCCGTACATCGCCATGCCGATGGCGGTGCCGATGATGCCGGACTCGGCCAGGGGGGAGTCGAAGACGCGGTCGGCGCCGAGCTCGCGGCTGAGGCCGTCGGTGACCCGGAAGACACCGCCGAGCGCGCCGACGTCCTCGCCGTAGACGACGACGTCGGGGTCCTCGGCGGCGGCGTCGAGCAGGGCCCGGTTCAAAGCGGCGCCCATCGAGACCTCGGAGGGGGCGGGGGAAGTGGGGGGCGTACGCGTCATTCAGGCCTCCCGCAGCCCGTCCACCAGCTCCTGTCTCTCCTCGCGGAGTATCGGCGGGACTTCGGCGTAGACGTCGCTGAACAGGGACGCGGGGTCGAGTTCGTCCTCGCCCGCCATCCGGTCGCGCACGGCCGTGGCCACCTTCTCCGCCTCGGCGTCGAAGGCGGCCAGCGCCCGCTCGGTCTCCTCCTCGTCACCGAGCACGCCCTCCCGGCGGATGAGCGCCGCCATCCGGGTGAGGGGGTCGCGTTCCCTCCAGTACGCCACCTCGGAGTCGTCGCGGTAGCGCTGGGGCGCGTCGGAGTTGGTGTGCGGGTCCACGCGGTAGGTGAGTGCCTCGACGATCGCCGGTCCGCCCCCGGACCGCGCCTCCGCCAGGGCGTGGGAGACCACGGCGTACACGGCCGCGGCGTCGTTGCCGTCGACGTGGTAGCCGCGCATCCCGTAGCCGACGGCCTTGTGGGCGAGGGTGGGGGCCGCGGTCTGCGTGCTCAGGGGCACGCTGATCGCCCAGTGGTTGTTCTGCACGAGGAACACCACGGGGGTGTTCCACACGGCGGCGAAGTTGTAGGCCTCGTGGGCGTCGCCCTCGCTGGTGGCGCCGTCGCCCATGATCGCGAGCGCCGCCACGTCCCGCCCCTTGCGCCGCGCCGCGTAGGTGAGGCCGACGGCGTGGGAGGCGTTGGTGGCCAGCGGCGTGCACTGGGGGGCGCAGCGATAGCGGTGCGGGTCGTACCCGGCGTGCCAGTCGCCGCGGAAGAGGGTCAGCGTCTCCACGGGGTCGACGCCGTGTGTGACCAGGGCGACGCTGTCGCGGTAGGTGGGAAAGAGCCAGTCCTGGTCGCCCAGGGCCAGCACGCCGCCGACCTGTGCCGCCTCCTGGCCCGTCGACGACGGGTAGACGGCGAGGCGGCCCTGGCGGGCGAGCGTGCTGGCCTGTTGGTTGAAGCGCCGGCCGATGACCATCGCACGGTGGAGGTCGGCGAGCCCGGTGTGGTCGGGAGCGGTGAAGAAGGAGTGACTCACACGCTGGCCGTGCCGGTCCACGAGGCGCACCGGCTCCGTCGAGGGGAGTGGAGGAACCGGTCGGTTTCGCTCATCGGTGTGCTTCATGTCTTGAATATGAGGTGAATCACCCCATACTGTCGATATCCCCATGGCGATGCTGGACGAATTGTCTCGCATCAGCCCAAGGCGGAACGGATCATCTCAGACGGTGCACGCCCGAGCGGTATGAGGTAAGACACATGGCAGCCCGGTTGGACGACACCGACAGGCGGATCATCGCGCTCCTGCGCGCCGACGGACGCATGTCCATCCGCGCGGTGGCGGAGCAGGCGCACATCTCCCGCGCCAACGCCTACTCCCGACTCGAACGGCTTCGCGAAGAGGGCGTCATCCGCGGTTTCACCGCCGTCATCGACCCGGAGAAGTACGGCACCGGACTGTCGGCGTACGTGTCGGTCCGCATCGAGCAGCACTCCTGGGACCGGTTCCGCGGCTACCTGCGCGACATCCCGGAGGTGGACCACGCCGCGCTGGTCTCCGGCGACGTCGACCTCCTGCTGCTGGTGCGGGTCGCCGACGCGGCCGCCCTGCGCACGTTCGTGCTGGAGCGCCTCCAGCGGCTCCCAGAGGTGAAGAGCACCCAGACGATGTTCATCCTCGACGAGCCGCACCTGTGAGGGGCCGCCGCTCCACCGGGGTCCACTCCTCCCGGAATTGGCTCTTCAGGGCCGCGGGTGGACCGCCGAGAATGGACCCATGACCGAATACCGCATCGTCGACGCCTTCACCGACCGCCCCTTGGCGGGCAACCCCGCCGCCGTGCTCATCCTGGACGAGCCCTACACGGACGAGTGGGCGCAGGGGGTGGCGGCCGAGTTCAACCTCGCCGAGACGGCCTTCGCCCGTCGGACCGAGGACCCCGAGGCCGACTTCGAGCTGCGCTGGTTCACGCCCACCGTCGAGATCGACCTGTGCGGGCACGCCACCCTCGGCACCTCCCACGTTCTCACCGAACTGGGCGTTCCCGGCCCCTACCGCTTCACCACCCGAAGCGGGATCCTCACCGTCACCACCGACGGCGACCGGTTGTGGATGGACTTCCCGGTCAACCGAGCCGAGAAGTGTGAGGTCCCCGACGGCCTCGTCGAGGCCCTCGGCGCCCCCGCCGTGTGGACGGGGACGGTGGGGGAGTTCCTGCTGGTCGAGTTGGCGGACGAGGACACCGTCCGGGGGCTCGCCCCCGACCTGTCGGGGCTCGCCGAACAGCCCCAGAACCTCGTCATCGTGACCGCACGGGGAACCGCGGCCGACATGGTCTCCCGTGTCTTCGGCCCCAGCATCGGCATCCCGGAGGACCCGGTGACCGGAGCGGCCCACACCGTCCTGGCGCCCTTCTGGGCCGAGCGGCTGGGCCGCACCGAGCTGACCGCCCACCAGGTGTCCCGGCGCGGCGGTGGCCTGGAACTGCGCCTTCCGGCCGACGCGCCCGACCGTGTGCTCATCGGCGGCACCGCGGTCTCGGTCGCCACGGGGACGCTCCACCTCTGACGGGGACCTCCCCCGGGGCGCCCCCCGGGAGAGAAACCGGGCCCCACCCGCAGGTCCTGGTCTGGCGTCATGCGTCAGCTTCCCGGTCGTGAACGACCGAGCTCGCGGGCAGGCGTCCGGCCGGCCGCCGGTTCGGCCTCCCGCGTCCGGGCGATCACGGGGAACCGTCGGGGGCGGATGACGGCCGCCCCGCGTCCCACGCGTCCTGGCCTCGGCGGGCCAGGACGCGGGAAGCGTTCCGGTCGGCGTGCGCGGGCGACGCCGCACGACCGGCAGGTGAACAAGGCTTGGGACGTCCGGTCGCGCCGGTGGGTGTGGGAACACTCCGCGCACTCCCGTGAGGAGTGCGCCGGGTTCACGAACACCACCGGCACACCGGCCCGCCGGGACTTGTCGGTGATGAAGCCTCCGAGCTGGGCGAAGGCCCAGGAGCGCAACGCGGCCCGTTGGGACCTTCTCCGCCGTACCCTGCGCAGGATGCCCTTCAGGCACGGTGACGGTGACCAGCAGGAACCACACCCCGTCCCGGTACAGCGGACCGGACTCGCCCCGCCTGTGCTCGGCCAGTGTCTGGGCCGCCTCGGGCGAGCAGGCGAACGGCACGTTCTTCGGCGGCCTTCTTGACGGTGTGCTGGGCCGCCTGCGACCCCACCCCTGCCTGACGCAACCCCCCCGATAGGCGAGCTCGCGCAGGGGGTGGTTGTGGTACACATCCTCGGCGTGGGCCATGCCGGACACCCGGTTGGCGTGGTCGTTCGGCGCATGCGGCGCCGAGGCCGGCACCGCCGCCTGCTCGGGCGTCGGTGTGAGCTCGAGCCGCACCACGATCGTCGACACGCCCACATCCCGCACCCGTCCAGTGACAGAACGCAGCCGAAGGCACATCAAAGGGAGTGACCTGTGACACCGGAACGCTCGACATGGTCCGCGCGGCGATTCCCCCCGGGGCCGAAACCCCAGGGTTCCTCGCCAAGACAGGCTGAATTCCACGTGGTCGACGCCTTCTCCGCCCGCCCCCTGGAGGGCAACCCCGCCGCCGTCCTCGTCCTGGACGAGGCCTACACGGACGGGTGGGCGCAGGGGGTGGCGGCCGAGTTCAACCTCTCGGAGACGGCCTTCGCCCGTCGGATCGAGGACCCCGAGGCCGACTTCGAGCTGCGCTGGTTCACCCCGAAGGTGGAGGTCGCCCTGTGCGGGCACGCCACCCTGGCCACCGCGCACGTGCTCGCCGAGATCGGCGTGTCCGCCCCCTATCGCTTCAGCACGCGCAGCGGTGTGCTCACCGTCGTCCACGACGGAGACAGGATGTGGATGGACTTTCCCGTCCGACCCGCGACACCCGTCGACGCCCCCGAGGGCCTGGCCGCCGCGCTCGGCGCCGACCCCGTGTGGGTCGGTCGAGGCGGGACCCACGACCTCCTCGTCGAAGTCGCCGACGAGGCCACCGTCCGCTCGCTCACCCCGGACCAGGAGGCGCTGGCCCGGATCGACGCGCGCGGGATCATCGTCACCGCACCCGGGGCCGGCCACGACATGGTCTCCCGCTTCTTCGCGCCGAACGTCGGCGTCCCCGAGGACCCGGTGACCGGAAGCGCCCACACGGTGCTGGCGCCGTTCTGGGCCGAGCGGCTGGGCCGTACCGAGCTGACCGCCCACCAGGCCTCGGCACGCGGCGGCGACCTGGAACTGCGCCTTCCCTCTGACGCGCCCGGACGGGTCCGCATCGGCGGGACGGCGGTCACCGTGGCCCACGGCACCCTGCACATCTAGGGTGTCGGGGACGGAAGACGACGATGAGGGGGAACACCGTGGCCGAGCAGTGGGCGACCAAGGAGCGGATCATCCGGGCCCGGGAGGAGCTGGAGGCGGCCCACACCGGATGGCGGCGGCCCGCCGCCTACGGGATCGGTGTCGAGAGGGACGGCGGCACGGTGTTCGGCCTGACCAACGTCGCCGGTAACTACCTGCCCGCCGTCATCCTCGGGCGCACGCTGGGTCACGTGTCGGGGACGGCCACCTACCGGATGACCGTGGAGCAGTTGGACGCCGCGATCACCGGGCTGGCGCCGGCCGAGGCGTGCCCGGACTTCCAGCACCCGAACCTGCACCACTGGCGGGATCTGCGCGCCGAGGCGGCGGAGAAGGGCGGTCGGCTCGTCGCGGTGTTCGTCGGCGACCTGGCCGACGCGCCCGCCGACGGTCACGACGCCGCCTTCCGCGCCGCCCTCGATCGGTAGCGGACCCGGGCGCCGTCGGGTCTGGTGTCGGTATGACGTGTCGGCCGTGATGGATCGATGACTTTCGCACTGATGTTCGTTGATGTGCAGCGGAACATGCTCGAAGGGCAGGCTCCCGTGCCCGACGCGGCGGCGGTCCGCCCCGTGCTCGGGAGGCTGCTCGACCGCGCCCGCGCGGCGGGCGCCGTCGTCGTCCTCGTCCTCAACGACGGTGGGGACGAGGACCCCGACAGACCCTTCACCCCGGGGTGGGAGCCGGTCTTCCCCCACCTCGACGGGGAGCGGGTCGTCCGCAAGACCGAGGCGAACGCGTTCTCGGTTCCCGGACTCGCGGACGCGCTCAGGAGCCGAGGAGTGACGACCCTGGTCGTCTGCGGGTTCCAGAGTCAGATGTGCGTACTGGAGACGAGTCTGGGCGGCCGGCGCGAGGGCTTCGGGGTCA
This sequence comes from Nocardiopsis lucentensis DSM 44048, assembly GCF_000341125.1. Lineage (GTDB taxonomy): Bacteria > Actinomycetota > Actinomycetes > Streptosporangiales > Streptosporangiaceae > Nocardiopsis > Nocardiopsis lucentensis. Next base: position 11,525 of record NZ_ANBC01000468.1, read on the forward strand.
TTCTGGCCTCCGGCGCCCACGCGACCTATCCGGACAGGTCGGGCGCGGCGGAGATCGCCGCGGCCGTCGAACGGGAACATGAATCCTCCGGAATCAAGGTTTCCCACGCACAGGGCATCGACTTCCGGTAGAAATGAACCCGGCACCTCCCCACCCCTCCCGGGGAGGTGCGATGTCCCAGCCGACCCGGAACACCCCTTGGTACCGGGTGGGCTGGGGCCACCCCGAAGGGATCGGCCCCGGTACCGCCACCGGGGCCGATCTCCGTCGGGACGGGCCCGGCCCGTCGCCCGTGGTCGTCCACAGGGCTTCTCCAGCGGTAGGCGATTCGTCCTACCCTGGCTTGAGCAGTGCCACGAACACGGGGGGAGAACACGATGGCGGGACGGTACGGGAGCGGTGGCCAGGGGCGCCGGCACGGCGGCGGGGGAGGCCGCGGCGGCGGTGGCCGCAGGCCCGAACCCGAACCGATCCGCGGCGTGCGCGACGACGCCCGGCTCTCGTCCGAGTTGCTGCGCATGGACGGCGACTCCTACGGCCGCTACAAGTCACTCAAGGGCGACTGGGACTTCGGTGACTTCACCCTCACCGTGCAGCACGCCCAGTCCGACCCGTTCGCCCCGCCCTCGCGGGTGCGCGTGCTCGTTCGGGACGCGGGCATCCCCAAGAGCGCCTGGGCCGACCCCGTCCGGCGTTGCGCCACGGCCGACTACCTCGGCCGCCGCGCCCGCCGTCTGCTCAAGGGGTCGCTGCTCAGGATCGACACCGGCGGCCAGGAGGTCATCGAACGCTCCTCCTGCCAGGTCACCGAGGGTGGTGGCATCGACCTGCGCATCGGCATCGACCTGCCCGGCCGCGGCCGTCGCATCGACGGCCGCACGGCCGAGCGCGAGCTGTGCGCCACCCTGCCCGACCTCGTCGACGACCTCGACTGGGAGGAGATCGACGCCGCTGAGGCCGAGGCTTTCGCCGACAGCGTCGCCGACACCGTCGCCCTGCGCTCCCAGCTGGAGGAACGGGGCCTGGTGGCCTTCGTGGCCGACGGCGCGATCCTGCCCCGGCGCAGCGGTGTCAGCGACGAACCCATGGCCAGCGGTGCGGTGCCCTTCGACTCGCCCGAGTCCCTGCGGGTGAGCGCCGACCTCCCGCACCGCGGCACCGTCACCGGCATGGGGGTGCCCGAGGGCATCACCCTCATCGTCGGTGGCGGCTTCCACGGCAAGTCGACCCTCCTGCACGCCCTGGAGCGCGGTGTGTACGACCACATTCCCGGGGATGGGCGTGAACTGGTCGTGAGCAGGGGCGACGCGGTCAAGATCCGCGCCGAGGAGGGCCGTCGCGTTGAGCGCACCGACGTCAGCCCCTTCGTGCGCGGCCTGCCCACCGGCGCCGACACCGGCGATTTCCGCACCGAGAACGCCTCCGGCTCCACCTCCCAGGCGGCCAACATCTGCGAGGCCGTCGAGGCCGGATCACGCACCCTGCTCGTGGACGAGGACTCCACCGCCACCAACCTGATGATCCGCGACGAGCGCATGCAGGCCCTCGTCCACGGTGACCGCGAACCCCTCGTCCCGTTCATCGACCTCGTCCGCCCCCTGCACCGCGAACACCGCGTCTCGACCGTCCTCGTCATGGGCGGCAGCGGCGACTACTTCGACGTCGCCGACCAGGTCGTCATGCTTGACGCCTACCACCCACACGATGTCACCGAACGCGCCCGTGCCCTCGCGCGCGAGCGCACCGACGCCGACTTCACCCCGCCCCGCCATCGGATCGTCGATCCCGGCTCGGTGGACCCCACCACCGCGCGCGGCCGGAGCAAGATCAAACGCCGCGACATGGACGTGCTGGTCTTCGGGGACCACGACATCGACGTGCGTTCCGTCGAGCAGTTCGTCGACCCCGGACAGATCACCGGCGCCGGGCTCGCCCTGCGCGAACTCGTGCGCGGTCGTCACCTGGACGGTGCCCGTACTCTCGCGGAGGCCCTGGACTCCCTGGAACGGGACCTGGTCAGGGACGGCGTCACCCGGCTCGGCGGGGACTTCGGCGGTGACTACGCCCTGCCGCGCCGGTACGAGATCGCCGCGGTGCTCAACCGCCTGCGCGCCCTGCGCGTCGCAAAACTGCGCTGACTGGGAGGCGGCCTCTCCGAGCGGTCGCTCCAGGGACGCGGCCGGGGTACTTCACGCGGGTGCCGCGCCGGAGGCGCCGGGCGGGCCGAAGCGAATCGGAAGACCACGACGAACACAGCCGTGCCCGGCGCGCGGGCCGGTATGGCCACCGTCACCCCCCGGGGGGGGAGGGCTGCCGAGGCCAGCTTCCACGGGTCGTGGGTCGGTATTGTGGGAAAGCGGGACAGACCCACCCACGCGGTGCGCGGGCAGGTCCCCCTGGGCCGCGCGGCGGCCGAGGCCGTGGCCGCCGCTCGGGCGTCGCCCCCGCGATCCCGACCACTTTGGAGACGAGAACCCGGTGCGTGAACCCGCTGATCTGTACGAACTCCATCCCGGCTTCGACGACGTCGCCGGACTGGCGATGCTCGTCTGTCTGGACGGCTTCGTCGACGCCGGTCACGCCGGGCGCCAGCTGGCCTCGGCGATCTTCGACCGGTTCACCGCGGAGGAGATCGCGACCTTCGACACCGACCGGCTCGTGGACTACCGGTCCCGTCGCCCGACGATGACCTTCGTCGAGAGCGCCTGGACCGACTACGCCGCCCCCAAACTGGCCCTGTACCGGATGCACGACGAGGAGGGCGCACCCTTCCTGGTCCTGCACGGCCCCGAACCCGACCGTGAGTGGGAGCTGTTCGCCGCTGCGGTCAGCACCCTCCTCGACCGCTTCCGAGTCACGCTGTCCGTCAGCGTCAACGGCATCCCCATGGCGGTTCCGCACACCCGGCCGGTCACGGTCACCCCCCACTCCACCCGCCCCGAGCTGGTCGGGGATCACACCCCGTGGATCGGCCGGGTCGAGGTCCCCGGCAGCGCCGTGTCGCTGCTGGAGTACCGCTTGGGCCAGATCGGCCACGACTTCGTCGGCTACGCCATCCACGTCCCCAGCTACCTCGCCCAGTCCGAGTACCCCCGAGCGGCCCTCGCCGCCGCTGAGCACGTCTCCGGGGCGACCGGACTGGCCCTGCCCACGAGCGGGTTGGAGGACGTGGCCGGAGCCACCGACGTCGACATCGCCGAACAGGTGGCGGCCTCTGAGGAGGTCCAGCGTGTCGTGGCCAACCTGGAACGGCAGTACGACGACATCATGTCCTCACGGGTCGACAGCGAGGAGCGGCCCACGCTCCCGCTCGCCGACGACGAGGGCGGACTGCCCACCGCCGACGAGCTCGGCGCGGAACTCGAACGCTTCCTCGCAGAGCGCGAGGGCGACGGAAACGGATGACCGTGTTCTACCAAGTGCTCTTCAGCTCGGTCCTGCGTCACATGGACGCTGAGAAGGCCCACAAGCTGAGCTTCGCCGCGCTGCGCGGCGCGGCCGCCGTTCCCGGTGTCGCCGCGGCCATGGGCCGGGTCCTGGGTCCGCGCGAGCCGGAACTGACCGTGCACGCCCTGGGCCGTGAGTTCCCCGGCCCGCTGGGCATGGCCGCCGGGTTCGACAAGAACGCCGAGAGCCCGCACGGACTGGCCGCGCTCGGGTTCGGGTTCGTCGAGATCGGCACGGTCACCGCCCAGCCCCAGCCCGGCAACCCGAAGCCGCGCCTGTTCCGCCTGGTCGAGGACCGCGCCATCGTCAACCGGATGGGCTTCAACAACGAGGGCTCGGCCCTGGTCGCCGAGCGCCTGCACCACCAGCGGTCCGCCGGGCGCCCGCTCCTGGGCGTCAACATCGGCAAGACCAAGGTGACGCCCGAGGAGGACGCCCCGGCCGACTACGCGACCAGTGCCCGCCGACTGGCCCGGTACGCCGACTACATGGTCGTCAACGTCAGCTCGCCGAACACCCCCGGGCTGCGCAACCTCCAGGGCGTCGAACAGCTGCGCCCGCTGCTGGCGGCCGTGCGCGAGGCCCTGGCCGAGGCCGGCCACCCGAACCTGCCCCTTTTGGTGAAGATCGCCCCCGACCTGGCCGACGAGGACGTCGACGCGGTCGCCGACCTCGCCCTGGCCGAGGGCCTGGACGGCATCATCGCCACCAACACCACGATCTCCCGCGAGGGGCTCGCCGCCTCTGACGAGGAGGTCGAGGCGGCCGGTGCCGGCGGCCTCTCCGGCGCTCCGCTCAAAGACCGCTCGCTGGAGGTGCTGCGCCGTCTGCGCTCCCGGGTGGGCGACCGCGTCACCCTGGTCGCCGTCGGTGGCATCGAGACCGCCGAGGACGCCTGGGCGCGCATCCGCGCCGGCGCCACACTGGTCCAGGGGTACACCGGCCTGATCTACGGCGGCCCGCTGTGGCCGCGCCGCGTCCACCGGGGCCTGGCCCGGCTCGTGCGTGAGGCGGGGTACGCCTCGGTCGGCGACGCCGTGGGAGCCGACGCGCCTCCACCGGGTCTGACCGTGGTGGGCGACGACGTCGAAGCCGTTTCCTGACCTCTCCGGCCCTGATGGGGCCCGGACCACGACACCCACCGACGCCCGGTCGACGACCTCGACCAGGCGTCGGCGCGTGCGGGCATCGCGCGTGGGCGCGCGTGCCGGCCGGGCAGGGCCCCGATGAGACGGTTCCCGGGGCGGCGTGACCCCGGTCAGGACTCCGGGGCCTCGCCCTCGGTTCCGGGCACCCGGCCGTGCCGGGGGTAGGACTCCCCGGGCCCCGGGTCGCCGATCACCTGTGAGGCCGTCGCGAACACGAAACCGTCCTCGCGCAGCCGCTCGATGATCTCCGGGACAGCGGCCACGGTCGGCGGCAGGGTGTCGTGCAGCAGCACCACCGAGTCCCGCTCCGCCGCCTCCACCACGCGGTCCGCGATCTCGTCCGGGGCGAGCCCCGTCCAGTCCTCGCTGTCCAGGTTCCACAGGACCTGGGCCATCCCCTGGTCGCCGATCTCTCCGAGCACCTCGGGCGAGCTGTCGCCGAAGGGCGGCCGGAACAGCCGCACCGTGTGCCCGGTGTGCCTGCTGACGATCGCGCTCACCGCCGCCACCTGCCCTGGCAGGTCGGCCTCGGGCATGTCCGGCATGTGCTCGTGCTGGTCGTTGTGGCTGGCGATCTCGTGCCCCGCGGCGTAGGCGCGCCGGTAGTCGAGGGGGCGGGTCAGCGCGGGGTCGGCGTTGAGGAAGAACGTCGCCGTCACCTCCTCCTCCGCGAGCAGGTCGAGCAAGGGCGCGGTGGTGTCGGCCGGACCGTCGTCGAAGGTCAGCGCTACGCACCGCACCCTCTTGGCCCGACAGTCGACGTCCTCGTCACCGGCGACGACCTCTCCCGGCACGGCGCGTCCGGGGTCGGGGGCCCCACCCGGCTCGGGCACGGCGTAGTCCGGCTCCTCCCGCAGCGAGGCCGCACGCGCGCGCTCGCCCAGGTCGGACAGGAGCGGCTCCGCCTCGGCGGAGTCGACCACCGAGGCGACGCGGCCGGGGGAGGAGTCCGGCGGATGGCCTCCGCGTACCGGGGAGAGGTGCCCGTCGTCGAACTCCACGACCAGGTCTCCGTCGGTGTTGAAGCCGAGGGAGTCGTAGCTGGCCCGGATCGGGAAGAGGCTCCCGGTGTCGACGTCGGGGCGGCCGGCCAGGTCCGCGCGGACGATCTCGTTCAACTCCGTGAGCTCCTCCTGCCCGGCGATCAGCTCCGAGGAGTAGTGGGTCAGTCCGGTCCCGGCGTCGTACCAGTACGTCTCGTACCCCTGCCGCAGTCCGTGCAGGTCCTCCTCGGTGCGGATCAGGCGCACCCCCAGCACGCCGTCACCGGCGGCGGTGACCTCCCAGCCGAGGGTCAGGGACACCGGGTCCCGGCTGGCCCCCCGGAAGTCGAGCACCTCCCGGTCCACGAGTTCGGCGAGCCCGTCGGCGAACTCCGGGGCGCCCTCGAACTCCGGGTAGGCGACGGTGACGTCCAGGCCCTGGGGGATGTGGGGGTGGCCGTCGTAGTCGGCGGAGCCGCCGGTCCACTCGGTGACGGCCCCCTCCGGCTCGTCCAGCACCACGGTGATCCGGTCGGCGGACTCCGCGTCACCGGTGGCCGTTCCACAGGCGGTGGCGGTCAGCGCCAGTGCCACGGCCGCGGCGCCGGACCGCCGGAGGCCTCCGCGTCCGCTGTCCGGAGGGTGGCTGCTCTGCTGCTGACGCGCTCGGATCGACGGCTCCACCGGACTTCCTCACCCCTGCCGGACGGTTGGCGGCTGACGGGAGCAAGATAGGTGACCTGGACCACGCGCCCGGGGCGATGGCCACATGTGGTCACCCCCCTGGCGCGTCCGCCGGCGGGCGTGTCAGTCCTCGGCCGGCCCGTCCTCCTCCTCGTCACCGCCGGTCTCCTGGCCCTCGGACCCGTCCTCGGCGTCCTCCTCGGGCTGGCCGTCGTGGTAGGCCGCTCCCGGGGTCGTGGTCCCGAGCAGCTGGGAGACGGTCACCATCGTGTAGCCCCGGGCGTCGAGTTCGCGGATGATCTCGTGGGAGGCGTCGATGGTGGTGCCGTGGATGTCGTGCATGAGGATGATCGCGCCGTCCGACGCGCCGCCCAGCGCGCGGCCGGAGACGATCGAGGCGTTCCGGTCCTTCCAGTCGTTGGTGTCCACGCTCCACAGGATCTGGGCGAGCCCCATGTCCTCGGTCACGGAGGCGACGCCGTCGTCGGTGGCGCCGTAGGGCGGGCGCATCAGGTCCATGGTGTAGCCGGTCTCGCGGTACACCTGGGCCTGGACGGTCTCCAGTTCGGCCCGGGCCGCGCCCTGCCCCATCGCGGACAGGTCCGGGTGGCTCAGGGTGTGGTTGGCGATCTCGTGGCCCTCCGCGTAGGCGCGCCGCACCGTGCGGGGGTGCTCCAGGACCGGGACCCCGGTCACGAAGAAGGTGGCGCGGGCGTCGTACTCGGCGAGGGCGTCCAGCAGCTCAGGGGTGCGTCCGCCGGGCCCGTCATCGTAGGTCAGGGCCACGCACCGGGTCTCGGGGTCGGAGCAGTCCACCGCGTCGTCGACGGGGGAGAACAGGCCCGGGCGCTCCTCGGTGGTCCCGTCCTTGTCCGCTTCGGGCGGGCCCGACAGGGAGAAGTCCTCCACACCCACGGTCGCGGCGTCACGGGCGCGCACGCCCAGGTCCGACAGGAGCGGCTCGGCCTCATCCCGGTCGACGACCACGTGCACGGGGCCCTCGCCGACGGGGGCGATCTGCCCGGTGTCGAACTCCACGACCAGGTCGCCGTCGGGGTTGAAACCGACCGAGTCGTAGAGCGCGGCGACGGGAAGGACGGCCGGACCGTCGACCGCGTCCGGGCTCTGTTCCCGGACCAGCGCGTTGAGCTGATCCAGTTCGTCCTGGCCCGCGATCAGTTCGTTGGAGCCGTGGGCCAGGCCGGTGTCGGCCTCGTACCAGTACGTGCTGTGGCACTCACGAGAACCCTCGGAATCGGTCTCGGTGCTGGTCATGCGCACGCCGACCAGGTCGTCGTTGGCGGCGGTCAGACCCCACTCGGCGGTGTAGTCCTCCGCGCCGGGGTTGGCCGCCTCGAAGGCGGCCACGTCGGCGTCGAGGGTGCGGGCGAGGAAGTCGGTCAGCGGTTCGGCGTCGGGAAGGGAGGGATAGGTCACGTCCGCGGAGACGACGCCGTCGTAGGACAGCGTCTCCTCGGCCACGTCGACCACGTCGGAGGGGTCGACCACCGTCAGCCGGTCGGGTTCTCCCGTGGCGGGAGGCAGGGGGCTCTCTTCCCCCGACCCGTGCGCGGTGTTCTCCGCGGGGTCGGGGCCGGGAAGTACTCCGGATTGGGTGACGAGCAACACCAGCCCCGCCAGCACCGCCATCGCAACCACGACCGTGACGAGGGGGCGTCGGGTCGCCATGGTCCGTGGGCTCTGTTTGTTCACCAGGGGTTCTCCACGTTCATCGTCAGACGAACGTTCGCGGGGCGGCGGGGGAGGGCCGTCCCACGTAACGCTTTATGTCAGGTGTGACGCGCGCCACGTGGCTGGGGTTCGCGATGGGGGTGGCGCGCGGGAATGGGGTTTCCACGCCGGGGGCGGGGGCGTGAGGGGGCCTCCCTATACTTGCAGGCGTGGAAGGTACGCGCTCCACTTCCAGGCCGGGTTTGACCGGTTCGGGGTGTGGTTCGCGTCGCGAGAGGGAACCCGGTGGGAATCCGGGACTGCCCCGCAGCGGTATGTGGGAACGACAGTCGCCAAAAGCACTGGTAATCCGGTCGTTTTGGTCGGAATCTGGGAAGCGGCGGCCAGTAGGTCGTCGGTGCGCGCACCGACGGTGCCCACGAGTCCGAAGACCTGCCTCCACCCGGCGGCGCACCCGTGTCGCCGGTGGTCCCGTGCCCCGAGGGAGGGCCGAGGGCGGTGACGGACGGGTACGCGCCCGCGGCGCGTACCTCGCGTGGCCTACCCTCCTCATGCCCTCGTGGCCGGAACCTGGCTTTCGACGAGGGAGAGAAGCTTCATGACCACGTCACCGGCCGCGAAGGCGGCCGTGCGCTCCACCGTGCACGGTTACCCGAGGATCGGCCCGCGCCGCGAACTCAAGCGCGCCAGCGAGTCCTACTGGAAGGGCCGCACGAGCGCCCGGGAACTGGACGCCGTCGCCGCCGACCTGCGCGAGGGCGTCTACGTCCAGCTGCGCGAGGCGGGCGTCGACGACCTGCCGTCCAACACGTTCTCCTACTACGACCACGTGCTCGACACGGCGGTCCTCTTCGACCTGGTGCCCTCCCGGTTCGCCTCCCCGTCCACCGCGGAGGACCGCGACGAGGAGCTGCGCCGCTACTTCGCTCTGGCCCGGGGCGAACAGGGAGCGCCGCCGCTGGAGATGACCAAGTGGTTCGACACCAACTACCACTACCTCGTCCCCGAGCTCTCCCCGAGCACCCGTCCCCGCCTCGTCGGTGACAAGCCGGTCGCCGAGTTCCGTGAGGCCGCGGCGGCGGGCCACCACACCCGCCCGGTCCTGGTCGGCCCGCTGACCTTCCTCCTGCTGGCCAAGGCCGCCGACGACGCCCCCGAGGGGTGGGCGCCGATCGAGCTGCTCGACCAGCTCCTGGACGCCTATGGTCGCCTCCTGGCCGACCTCAGGGCGGCCGGGGCCACCGAGGTGCAGCTGGACGAGCCGATCCTGGCCACCGACGAGGGCCGCGCCGCCATCGACCACCTGGAGCGCGTCTACCAGCGTCTGGGCGGTCTCACCGATCGTCCCTCCCTGCTGGTCTCGACCTACTTCGGGTCCATCGGCGCCGCCGCGCTGCGCGTGCTCAAGGACTCCCCGGTCGAGGCGGTCGGCCTGGACCTGGTGACCGACGCCGAAGGCATCGACGACCTGGTGAAGGTCTCCGGCCTGGGCTCAACACGCCTGGTCGCCGGTGTCGTCGAGGGCCGCAACGTGTGGCGGACCGACATCCCCTCCGCCGTGGCCACGCTCGGTACCCTGCTCGCCCTCACCGACGAGCTGACGGTGAGCACCTCCTGCTCGCTGCTGCACGTGCCGATCGACCTGGACGCCGAGACCTCCCTCGACCCCGAGCTGCGCGCGGCCCTGGCCTTCGCCAAGCAGAAGGCCGAGGAGGTCGCGCTGCTGGGCCGTGTCCTGTCCGAGGGGACCGAGGCCGAGTACGCGGCCGAGGGGGCGAACGGCGCCAACCCGGCCTTCACCGACGCCCGGGTGCGCGCCCGCCTCGACGCGCTCGGCCCGGAGGCCTCCGAGCGTCCGCAGGACCGGGGCGTCCCCACGGACACGCCGCTGACCACGACCACGATCGGGTCCTTCCCGCAGACCGCCGAACTGCGGCGGGCGCGCGCCGCCCACCGCAAGGGTGAACTGGGACAGGAGGAGTACCACCGGATCCTCCGCGAGGAGATCGACCGGGTGATCGCGCTCCAGGAGGAGATCGGTCTGGACGTGCTCGTCCACGGCGAGCCCGAGCGCAACGACATGGTGCAGTACTTCGCTGAGCAGCTGCGGGGCTACGCCACCACTGAGAACGGGTGGGTGCAGTCCTACGGTTCGCGCTGCGTGCGTCCCCCGATCCTGTACGGGGACGTTTCGCGCCCCGAGCCGATGACGGTCGAGTGGATCACCTACGCCCAGTCGCGTACCCGGAAGCCGGTCAAGGGCATGCTGACCGGCCCGGTGACCATGCTCGCCTGGTCGTTCGTGCGTACCGATCAGCCGTTGGGCGACACCGCTCGCCAGGTCGCGCTCGCCCTGCGGGACGAGATCGCCGACCTGGAGCGCGCCGGCATCCGCCACATCCAGGTGGACGAGGCGGCGCTGCGGGAGCTGCTGCCGCTGCGTGAGGAGCTGCGTGAGTCCTATCTGGACTGGGCTGTGGGCTCGTTCCGACTGGCCACCTCCGGGGTCGCGCCGACCACGACCATCCACACGCACATGTGCTACTCCGAGTTCGGGCTGATCGTCGGTGGGATCGAGGCGCTCGACGCCGACGTCACCAGTGTCGAGGCTGCGCGTTCGCGGATGGAGTTGGTGGAGGACCTCGGCCGCCGCGGCTACAAGCGGGGGATCGGCCCGGGCGTGTACGACATTCACTCGCCGCGGGTGCCCTCCGTGGAGGAGGTCGAGGAGTCGCTGCGCCTGGCGGTCGCGCACATCGACGCGAGCGGCCTGTGGGTCAATCCGGACTGCGGTCTGAAGACGCGCGGGTACGCCGAGACCGAACAGGCTCTGCGCAACATGGTCGAGGCGGCCAGGCGGGTGCGCGCCGACCTGACCTAGGCGGGGTGCCCCCGGCCGAGCCCGCGAGGCCGCATGAGTAGCGAGGGGCGCACCGGGTTCTGCAGGAGGAGTCGAGTCGTCGGCGAGGAACGAGCCAGGCGAGGGCGACGACGAAGAATCCCGGTTCTCCACGCCCTGAGCCCCGGCCGAGCCCGCGAGGCCGCATGAGTGAGGGGGCCGTGGCGATTCGCCACGGCCCCCTCACGCGTCCGGAGCGGGATCAGGTGCCGACGAGGGCGAGCGCCTCGGCCCCGGCGTTGAGCATGATGTCCTCGGTGTTGTCCGGCAGGACCAGGTCCTCGGTGTCGCCCTCGGAGAGGAACGACGGACTGACCTGGTACTCGATGCGGATGTTGAGGTTGGCGGTCCGGATCAGCAGGACGGCCTGGGGCACCTCGTCGCCCACATAGTCGTAGCGGGTGACGACGTACTGCGCCTGGTCGCCCAGGTCGACCTCGCGGTTTTCCTCGATGGCGTCGGCGATGTAGTACGAGTAGTCGGTCGCCCCGGTGACGTCCTCGATGCCCGACTCGAAGTCCTCGGTGGCCTGCTCGATGGAATCGGAGGCCGAGTAGGGCACGGAGTAGGTCAGCCGCAGGGAGGCGTAGTCCTCGGAGTCGTTGCCCTCCGGGGCCTCGGCCAGCGTGCTGGAGCACCGGGAGGTGGCGTCCTGGACCGACTTGTCGCCTTCCTCGGTGAGCAGGAAGTCGGTGTGCACCTGCTCGGTGAAGGCGTCGCAGGGTTCGGCGGGCACCGCGTAGGGCGGTTCACCGGCGGGCGCGGCGTCCGTGTCGGGGGCCGGCGCGTCGGTCGGGCTGTCGGTGTCCCGGGTGCCCTGGTCGGCCTCGGTCGATTCGGCGACCGGAGGGGTCTGCGATCCGTTGGTCACGAGCGTGACCAGGACGGCGATCACCAGGACGACGATCACGACGCCGCCCACGATGACGACCCACAGGCCCGCCTTACCGCCACCGCTCTTGGGGGGATGGGGAGGGGTGAAGCCGGGGCCACCGGGACCGCCGGGACCGCCGGGGCCGTAGGGCGGCTGCGCGCCTCCGTACATGTGCTGCTCGCCCCCGGGGTAACCGGCGCCGTAACCGGGCTGGCCACCGGTGCCCGGGTCGCCGTAGGGGGCGCCCTGGGGCGGCTGGGGCTGGCCGTAGGGCGGCTGGGCCCCCTGCTCCCCGCCACCGTAGGGGTTCTGGGGTGGCTGGTTGTAAGGTCCGTTTTCGCTCATGGCTCCCCTCGCCCGGTGGTGTGCTGTGTTGGTGACGCGTGAACGCGTCCTGGGTTCGCGGGTCCGCCGCGGTGCTGGGCCACCGGTGGTGCGGGGCGGCGGCCACGGGACCGCGGGGGTGAGCCGCCCGCTCGTACCGGCCCGTGGGCGAGGACGGGCGGTGTGGAACGGGGGATCCCCGGTGTCGTGAGGAGGTCCCTGGTGCCGGGTGTGCTCCGAGGTCGGGCCGGGCACGTCATCCCCACAGGCCAGGGCCGGGACGTGTTGCATCCTAGCTGCGCTGAGTACCCGTGCGGCAGGTGGGATACCGGTCGGGTGGGTGAATTGTCACCGTTTCGTGTCGCTCACGTGGGACCGGAGGTTCCTGGCGGGCGGGTGGCCGGTTCCGGCCACCGGGCGATCCCGGGCCACGAAGACGCCTGGCCGCGGGGGAGTTCCTCCTCGGGCACGAGGGATCTCACCCGCTGCGCGGGGATGTCCGGGCCGGTGCGACCACGTCCGTCGGAGGGCGCCGGCCGGGGCCCGGACGACCACCGGGGCGCGGAGCCGGGATGACGCGCGCTCCGGCAGGCGGTGCGGTTCGAGCCGGACTCCGTGCGTCCCCTCGCGGTCGAGGGCCCCGCCGACCGGGTGGTGGGCGGGGACGCGGCGCCTCAGAACATCGAGATGTGCACGTGGTCGAAGTGGTTCTCGGTCACGCTGCCGCGGTCGGACATGGCGCGCCAGCCCTCGTTGCCGCGCCGGATGTCCCAGATCTCCTGCCGGTAGATGATGTACATGATCCCGAAGTCCTCGGCGTTCTCCTTCGCCCACTCGGCGATCTCGTACCCGCGCTGGACCTGGTCCTCCGACGGCATCTGTCCGTTGCCGTCGACCATGAAGTCGCAGGCCCGGCCCTTGGGGTGCTCGCCGACCACCCAGCCGCCGACCGCCCGGTAGCAGCCCACCCCGCCGACGTCGCTGCCCCGACCGAACCGGGAGATGATCTCGTCGCGCATCTGGCGCGTACGCGGGGTGATGTTGTCCGGCGGCTCCATCGGCTGGTTGGGGTGGTCGGCGATCATGCGCTGAACCTCGCGCCGGCGCTCCTCCAGCTCGTCCAGGTCCGCCTCGACCTGAGCCAACTCCTCCTGCGCGGTGGCCTGCGCGGCCTCGTCGCGCTCCATCGCCTGTTCCAGCTGGTCGATGAGGTCATCGTGGGTGGAGGACAGATAGTCGATGAGCACCGCGCGGTCGATGATCTCGTCCGGGTCGGAGTCGACGAAGAGCGACATCGAGGGGTCGATCCCGTTGGCGGTGTAGGTGGCCACTGCCAGCGACCGCACCTCCGCGCGTGCGGCCTCCACCTCCTCGCGCGAGGTCTCGGCGCGGGCCTCGGCGTCCTCGGCCTCGTCCATGACCGCTTCCATGTCCCGCAGCTCACCCTGGAACTCCTCGGTGAGCGACTCGGCGCGGGCGCGCAGGCTGTCCATGTCCTCGGGCTCGCGCGGCGCGATGGTCGCTCCGGCGCTCTGGGGCACGGCCACCAGGAGGGCGGCCAGGGCGACGGCCAGGGCGCCCGCCGTGGCGCGGGCGGGGCGGTCGACGGGGCCAGGCCCGGCGGCACGGGGCACAAGGTGGGCCAGGACGTCGTGCCATGTCCACGCGCGGGGGTCCGGTGCCCAGAAGTCGGCGAACGGGTCGTCCCCGGACGCGCGGGAGGCGCCGCCCCCGCGGATCGGATCGTCGGGCTGCACGGTGTGATCGCTCCTCGAACCCGTACGTTCCCCGTGGTCGGGAGCGTCGGGCACTGCTGCTCGTGTGTCCCGGAACGGGTGTGGGGACCGCTCGGGCCGGGCTCTCGCACACGTGGAACGGCTGGAGCGAGAGTCACGGAATCGTCATGAGTGTAGGCCCGACCGTGCGGATTCGGAAAAGACGGGGTCAAGCCACCACATTCCAAAATACGCGATGTGGTCAAAATAACCTGATCACGGACATTAAAATCGCTGATCGGACCCGTTCGTACGTGGTTGAGTTGGTGCGGCGACGGCTCCCGCGCGCTCCGGCGCGTCGCCTCCACGCGGCCCCCGGGCCCTCCGTACGCTCGGACGCGGGCGTCGAACCCGCGTTGAGTCCCGCCCTGGGCGATCCCCACGAGCGCCGAGACACCACCGCTGAGACGTCGATGGGAAGACCGTGATTGACGCAGTGGGCCTGCACAAGGCCTACCGGTTGAACAAGCACCGGGTGAGAGCCCTCAATGGCGTTGACCTGCGTGTCGAACCCGGGGAGATCTACGGGGTCGTCGGGCAGAGTGGTGCGGGCAAGAGCACCCTGCTGCGATCGGTGAACCTCCTGGAACGCCCCGACGCAGGAACGGTCACGGTCGACGACCAGGAGCTGACCGCGCTGCGTGGCGCCCGCCTGAGGGCCGCCCGCCGTGGGATCGGCATGGTCCACCAGCACTTCGCCCTGCTGTCCTCGCGCACGGTCGCGGGCAACGTCGGCTTCCCGCTGGAGGTCGCGGGCGTGGACCGCGCCCGCCGCCGGGCCCGTGTCGGGGAGCTCCTGGAGCTGGTCGGGCTCGGTGACAAGGCGCGGGCCTACCCCTCCCAACTCTCCGGCGGGCAGAAGCAGCGCGTGGGTATCGCCCGCGCGCTGGCCTCGGCGCCCAAGGTCCTGCTCAGCGATGAGGCGACCTCGGCCCTGGACCCGGCCACCACCGAGTCCATCCTCGCCCTGCTCGGCCGCCTGCGCGACGAATTGGGGCTGACGATCCTCCTGATCACCCATGAGATGGACGTGATCAAGCGGATCTGCGATTCCGCGGCCATCATGGAGAACGGCGAGTTCCGCGAGTCCGGTCGCGTCCTCGACCTCATCGGAACCCCGGGCTCCCTCCTGGCGCGCTCCCTGTTCCCCATCCCGGAGGGCGGCGGCCCCGACACCGTCGTCGTCACCTATCCGCGCTCCTTCGACGAGCCGCTGATGTCGGAGCTGACCCGACGTTTCGACGTGGACGCCAACATCCGCGGCGGCGGCGTGGAGCGCGTCGCGGGCCAGTCCGTGGGCCGCCTGAGCGTCGACGTGCGCGGCGCCCGCCGCGCTGAGGCGCTGACCTTCCTGTCCGAACGCGGTCTGCTGGTCGAGGAGGCCGGAAAGTGATCGACTCCGCCCTGTCCCTCGCCTCGACCACCGAACCGACGGGGGCGTGGAACGCCCTGGTCGCCTTCGTCCGGGACTGGCCCCAGATGTGGCCGAACCTGTGGCTGGCCACCATGGACACCGTCTACATGGTGTGGTGGGCGACCGTCTTCAGCGTCCTGTTCGGTCTGCCCTTGGGCGTGCTGCTGGTGGCCACCGACCGCGGTGGCCTCACCCCCGCACCGGCCGTGCGCGCCGTGCTCGGCGCGATCGTCAATATCGGCCGCTCCCTGCCGTTCATCGTCCTGATGGTCGCGGTGCTCTCCCTGACCCGCTTCCTCGTCGGTACGACCCTTGGCCCCACCGCCGCGATCGTCCCGCTCAGCATCGGCGCGATCCCCTTCTTCGCGCGTCTGGTCGAGACCGCGGTACGCGAGGTGGACCGGGAGGTGGTCGAGGCCGCGCACGCCATGGGCACCCGCAAGCTCACCATCGTGGGCAAGGTGTTGCTGCCCGAGGCGCTGCCGGGGCTGATCGCCGGACTGGTGATGACCGTGGTCACCCTCATCTCCTACTCCGCGATGGCCGGTGCGATCGGCGGCGGGGGACTGGGCGACCTGGCCATCCGTGAGGGCTACCAGCGTTTCAACGACCACTACCTGTGGGCGACGGTCATCCTGCTCATCGTCATCGTGCAGGCGGTCCAGAGCCTGGGGGACCTGGTCGTCCGCCGCCTCTCACGGCGCTGACGACCGCTCCCGTCCCCCGCCCCCAGCGTCCCCCTCTCCCCTCAGCGAGGTGTCCGAGTCCCGTCGGGAAGGGAGACTGTGATGTCGGGGAGCGCGAAGGCGCGCGTGAGCGTGGTCGCGGGGGTGGCGGTGGCGCTGCTCGCCGCCTGCGGGAGTCCGAGCGAACGCGCCGAGGAGGAGGGCGGGGGCACGGGGGAGGGGCTGACCACGCTGACGGTCGGCGCGACGCCCGTGCCGCACGCCGAGATCCTGGAGTTCGTGGACGAGGAGCTCGCGGCCGACGCGGGGTTGGCCCTGGACGTGGTCGTCTTCACCGACTACAACCAGCCCAACGCGGCACTGGCCGAGGGTGAGCTGGACGCCAACTACTACCAGACGTTGCCGTTCCTGGAGGAGTATCTGGCGGGCAACCCGGAGGTCGGCCTGAGCTACCTGTCGGACGTGCACCTGGAGGCGTTCGGGATCTACTCCCAGGAGGTCTCCGATCTGGAGGCCCTGCCGGAGGGGGCGCGGATCGGTCTGCCCAACGACGCCTCCAACATGGGGCGGGCGTTGGACCTGCTCGCCTCGGAGGGGGTGATCGCCCTGTCCGACGACGTCGGTCCGACACCGACGCTCGACGACGTGGAGACGACGGAGTCGCGGGTCGAGCTGATCCCGGTGGAGGCGGCGCAGCTGCCCAGGTCGCTGCCCGACCTGGACGCCGCGGTGGTCAACGGCAACTACGCCCTGGAGGCCGACCTCCCGACGACGGCGAACGTGCTCGCCTGGGAGGCCACCGAGGGCAATCCCTACGCCAACGGCCTGGTCGCGCGCACCGAGGACGCCGGCGACCCCGACCTGCTCCGTCTGGACGAGCTCCTGCACAGCGAGGAGACCCGCGCGTTCATGGAGCGGCGCTGGGAGGGCGTCGTCATCCCGCTGGGGGTCGAGGAGACCGAGTGAGGGCCGCCGTGTCCCGGGCGGCGCGCGCCGCCCGGGACACGGTCGGGGCACCGGCGGGGGGGCGTAACGGTTGTGTCTCGCCGTCCCGAGCGTTCGTTGACAGCCGAGCGGACGTTCTGCTTCGGTTATGGGAGCGCTCCCATGCATCCCATCACGGAAGGTGTGTGCCGACATCGTGACCGACCACGAACAGTTCCCCGAAGGCTTCCTGTGGGGGGCCGCCACCGCCTCGTTCCAGATCGAGGGCGCCACCACCGCCGATGGTCGCGGACCCAGCATCTGGGACACCTTCTGCGCCACCCCCGGCAACGTCCTGGGCGGCGACACCGGTGAGCCGGCCGTCGACCACTACCGCCGCTATCCCGAGGACATCGCCCTCATGCGCCGCCTCAACCTCGGCGCCTACCGCTTCTCCGTCGCCTGGCCGCGTGTCCTGCCCGAGGGTTCGGGCCAGGTGAACCAGGCGGGGCTCGACTTCTACGACCGCCTCGTGGACGCGCTGCTGGAGGCCGGGATCCAGCCGTGGGCCACCCTCTACCACTGGGACCTGCCCCAGCGGCTCCAGGACGCGGGCGGCTGGCCGAACCGCGACACGGCGCTGCGCTTCGCCGACTACGCACGGGTCGTCGCCGACGCGCTCGGTGACCGTGTCGAGAACTGGATGACGCTCAACGAACCCTGGTGCGCGTCCTTCCTCGGCCACCACATCGGTGAGCACGCCCCCGGCCAGCGCGACGCCGTCGCCGCGCTCACCTCCGCCCACCACCTGCTGTTGGGCCACGGTCTGGCCACCGAGGTCCTGCGTTCGACCGGTCACCGGGTCCGGGTCGGCCTCGCCCACAACCAGGCGGTGATCCGCCCCCACGGCGCCACCGCCGAGGACGTGCGCGCCGCCCGCCGGGCCGACGGCGTGCGCAACCGCATCTTCACCGACCCCTTGTTCCGGGGCGCCTACCCGGCCGACGTGGTCGCGGACCTGGCCGACATCACCGACTTCTCCTTCGTCGCCGACGGTGACCTGGCGGCCGTCGCTGCCCCGCTCGACTTCCTCGGCGTCAACTACTACATGCCGGAGTGGGTCGCCGCCTCCCCCAAGGGACTGGACCCGGACACCGTCAGCGGCCAGGGCGGAGCGTGGGTCGGGGCCACCCCCGACGAGGTGCACGTCTCCCAGGGCCTGCCGGTCACCCACATGGGGTGGGAGGTCGACCCCACCGGCCTGTACGACGTCCTCCGTCGCCTGGCCGCCGACAGCGGCGGGGGGGNGGTGCGCCTACGACGACGCCGTCACCGACGACGGACGGATCCACGACACCGACCGCGTCGACTACTACGAGGGCCACGTGCGCGCGGCCCTGGAGGCCGTACGCTCGGGCGTGCCCCTGCGCGGATACTTCGCCTGGTCCCTGCTGGATAATTTCGAGTGGGCGTGGGGATACTCCCGCAGGTTCGGACTCGTGCGCGTCGACTACGCCACCCAGGAACGCCTGGTCAAGGACAGCGGCCTGTGGTACGCGCGGCTGGCACGGGAGGGCCGCGTACCGACCCGGTGACGCGGTCCGCGCGGACCGCGTGCCGCGCCCACCGCCCCCGTGCGCGCTCCGTCGCGGCGGGGGCGGATGCGACGACTCGATCCCAGAGGGAGCAGCGAAGTGGCCAGAAGCGGTGGCGGTCGGCGGCGTCCGACCCTGGAGATGGTGGCGGAGCGCGCCGGTGTCGGCCGCGGCACCGTCTCGCGGGTGATCAACGGATCGCCCCAGGTGAGCCCGCGTACCCGCGAGGCCGTGCACAACGCGATCGCGGAACTGGGGTACAGCCCCAACCAGGCCGCGCGCACCCTGGTCACCCGGCGCACCGACACCGTCGCGTTGGTGGTCTCCGAGCACCGCGACCGGCTGTTCACCGATCCCTACTTCGCCGACGTCATCCGCGGCGTCAGCTCCGTCCTGCACGAGCGCGACCTCCAGTTGCTGCTCACCACCGCCCGGACCGAGGGCGAGCACAAGAAGATCGGCGACTACCTCAGCGGTTCCCACGTGGATGGAGCGCTGCTGGTCTCCCTGCACCGGGACGACCCCCTTCCGCGCCGGTTGGAGGAGGCGGGCGTGCCCGTGGTGCACGGCGGCCAGCCGCACGCCGCCGACCGGACCGGCGGTGTCTTCGTCGACGTGGACAACGCGGGCGGCGCCCGGTCCGCGGTGCGACACCTGCTCGACATCGGCAGGCGGCGGATCGCCACCATCGCCGGCCCCCAGGACATGGCGGCGGGTGTGGATCGCCTGGCCGGATACCGGCAGGTGATGGAGGAGGCCGGACTCGGCGTCGACGAACGGCTCGTGACCGCCGGGGACTTCAGCGTCGACGGCGGAGCGCGGGCGATGGAGCGCCTGTTGGAGACCGCCGGAGACTTCGACGCGGTGTTCGCCGCCTCCGACCTGATGGCCGTCGGAGCCCTGCGCGTGCTGCGAGAGCGCGGACTGCGTGTTCCCGAGGACGTCGCCGTGGTCGGCTTCGACGACACACTCGTGGCCCAGCACTGCGAACCGCCGCTGACCACCGTGCGCCAGCCCACGGTGCGCATGGGCCAGGAGATGGCCCGGTTGTTGGCCGACGTCGTGATCCCCCGTACCGGCGAGGCCGAGTCGATCGTCCTGGACACCGAGCTGGTGGTACGCGACTCGGCCTGAGCCTTCCGGGCCACCGCCCACAGGCCCCCGGACACCTGCCCGGACCCGCTCTGACCCGCCCATTCGTCGCTATCACGGGTGGACGCGTGCCCCGCCGCTGTGCGAGGCTGGTCGCGATTTCGCGGGGAGACGGTGGGAGCGCATGGACCCGACGCGGGAACCGACACACACCCGGTGCGCGATAACCTCATGCGGCTGGTGCGAGCGGAGCGGCGTCGACTGCCGCTTCTGTTCGGGGGCGGGGGGG